>CAYPYX010000016.1:0-36515 GCA_964415065.1 uncultured Rhizobium sp. | reverse complement strand
AATTTGTACTTAGGTTAATTAGATTTACTTTTGTTTCGATGGAATTAAAATCCGTAGGAATCATCGGTGGTGGGATAGTTGGAATGGCCACAGCTTTCTATTTACAGCGATTGAATCCGGATATCAGTATTTTGATCTTCGAAAAAGAAAACGAATTGGGGTTACATCAAACAGGTAATAATAGCGGAGTAATCCATTCGGGAATTTATTATAAACCAGGAAGCTTGAAGGCAAAAAATTGTCTTCAAGGATATCAGTTATTGATTGATTTCTGCATTGAACACCAAATAAAGTTTGAATTATGTGGAAAGTTAATCGTAGCTACACGTGAGAGTCAGTTTTCGGCTCTGCAAAATTTATACCATCGCGGATTGGAGCATGGCTTAAAGGGCTTGAAATGGCTGGAATCTGAACAAATTCGTGAAATGGAACCTCATTGCAGTGGATTAAAAGGCATTTACGTTCCACAAACTGGAATTGTAAATTACAAAGACGTTTTGGGCGCCATTCAAAAAGTACTTCAGCCTAATAAACGGGTTCAAATTATTACGGGAACAGAAGTGGTTGGGTTTAACAAAATGCAAACAACCAAACAAATAAATGCACATTCTATAGAAATAAAATTGGCCAATGGTCAAAAATATATTGTTGATCGTGTAGTTAATTGTGCGGGATTACATTGTGATCGAATAGCAGAACTTGCCGGTGAGAGGTTGGATGTCAGAATTATTCCTTTTCGAGGAGAGTATTACGAGATCAGTTCAAAAAAATCGCATTTGGTTAAAAATTTAATTTATCCGGTTCCAAATCCTGATTTCCCATTTTTAGGGGTCCATTTTACTCGAAGAATTTCCGGTGAGATTGAAGCTGGTCCGAATGCGGTTTTTGCTTTAAAAAGAGAGGGGTATCGGAAATCTGATTTTTCCCTGCGGGATTTTCTGAACAGTTTAACTTGGCCTGGTTTTCAAAAAGTGATATTCAAATATTGGAAAACAGGATTGGGTGAAATGTATCGTTCGATATCGAAAAGAGCATTTACTAAAGCGTTGCAAGAGTTAGTGCCAGAGATTCAAGAAAGTGACTTGATTCCAGCAGGTGCTGGTGTTCGAGCTCAGGCATGCGATAAAAACGGAAATCTTATTGATGATTTCTATATTCAGTCCAACAATCAATTTGTGCATGTTTTAAATGCTCCAAGTCCTGCCGCTACCTCTTCATTTTCGATTGGATTATCGGTGGCACAAATGGTATTGGAATCCTAGTAAATAGAAAAAAACAAGCTTTATTTGTAATTGAATTCATGTCGCGCAACGATTCATTATTAATCACACTGAAAAAATATTTGCCAGATGGTGGAGCAGAATATGCGCATGAAATTCTGTGGAAATACGGCATTCAACTGCATATTAAAAAACCGAGAAGAACAAAATTGGGCGATTATCGTCCGCCAAGGCAAGGAGAACCACACCGGATATCTATCAATAATGATTTAAATCCCTATGCCTTTTTAGTTACGTTCTTACATGAAGCAGCACATTTGGTCAATTTTGAAAAAAATGGATTCAAGGTAATGCCTCATGGTGGTGAATGGAAGCAAGAGTTTCATTCCATTTCACAGCCCATCTTACATACACACATACTTCCCGAAAAGGTAATGTTTGCATTGGATCGTTATTTGAAGAATCCAAAAGCCAGTAGTTGTACAGACCCTTATTTATACAGAACATTAAAGCAATTTGATATTCAAAAGGATAACACATTGTTGGTAGAAGAAGTTCCTATGGGTGCTAAATTTAACTTGGGCGATGGTCGTGTTTTTGTTAAACAGGAGCGATTGCGTAGCCGGTATCGATGTTTGGAGTTGAAAACCAATAAAAGTTATTTGGTACCAGGATTAATGGAAGTGGAAATTCTTCCATAATTTGCCTATCTGTTATTTGAAATGGATCTTTTAGGGGATGATGAAAAATTGAGTTTTAAATCTATGAGTGGTTTTCCCATTCTCAATTCAGTAAAGATCAAAGTAGAAATTATGCCGTGAATGTTATTACTTTGTAAGATTAAATAATTGTGGAACTTATTGACGTCCCCAGAAAAAAATGAAAAAACTCTCCATCGTTATACCTGCTTACAATGAAGCGAAAACCATACATCTTATTTTAGATAAAATTCAAGAAGTACAGTTAATTGGAGATTTACAAAAAGAAGTAATTGTGGTAGACGACTGTTCTAAAGACGGAACATTGCAGGTTTTGGAGACTTACAAATCCAATAATCCAGGTTTGAATTTAAGTATACATGCACATGCTAAAAACCAGGGCAAAGGTGCAGCATTGCATACCGGGATTTCTAAGGCTTCTGGTGAAATTACGGTTATTCAAGATGCTGATTTAGAATATGATCCGCACGAATATAATATTCTGTTGGATCCTATTGTGCGCGGTGTTGCAGATGTAGTATACGGAAGTCGATTTATGGGGGGCAATCCTCACCGAATTCTTTTCTTTTGGCATAGCATTGGGAACAAGTTTCTGACATTTCTGAGTAATATGTTTACCAATTTGAATTTAACCGACATGGAAACTTGTTACAAAATGTTCAAAACAGAAGTAGTGCAATCGTTGAAACTAAAGGAAAAACGCTTTGGATTTGAACCTGAAGTAACGGCCAAAGTGGCCCGAGTTCCCAACATTCGGATCTATGAAGTTGGAATCAGTTATTACGGTAGAACCTTCGAAGAAGGTAAGAAAATCGGATGGAAAGATGGTTTTAGAGCGATTTACTGTATTCTTAAATACAATATATTTGACCGTTAGAACCAATTATCCAAAAATGCCTTCCATCAAAACGTATGGCGTTTAAATTATAAGGTAAAAGCATTTTTTGACCTTTTTCATCCAGCTTTATAGTGAAATTAGGACGAGAATTTGAATATGCAACGCTGAAATCTTGCTTTACCAATCCGTTCGTTCCCACAGAAATAATTTGATATTCCGCTGTTTTTGGGATTCGTGATTTTCGCACTTTCTTCGGATTTTTCTGACTATAGTGCATTTTAGTCAGGCCATTGTTCATTCCAATTGCAATTCCGGAGTTGTATGCTAACCCGTTAAAAGGGCTGTTCCAAATCTGATAAGTTTGAGAATCTTTATGTTTTCGGAATTCCAAAACTCTGGCATTATTTTCTTCTCTGTTGGGATATTTCCAATGTCCACCTGCCGCGAAAACGGTAAAATTATCTTCATCATGTATGAGAGTAGACAGTCCATAGACTCCATAACCTGGTAGTAAGGAATCATAAAGTGGAAGATCCAAAAATGATTGATAGTAAGTATGGATATAAGGCTTCCCATTGTGCCAATTGCGCTCGAATTTGAGATGTGCCCAGCGTACGCAAGCTCCCGAATCTCCACCACCCCCGATAATTAATTCCAATTCATATTTTTCTGTATTAGTGCTGTCGATAATTTCTAATGGATGGAATTTGATAATTTTCACGGATGAGCCACTCGCAGCAAACATGGAATTCAATCGCGGAGTGATTTTATTCCAATTAGATTGCGGCATGATTTCCCAGGTGTTTCCAGAATCGAAACTAACTCTGAAATATAGGTTTTTTCTGCCCTTTAAAGGATCACCTGCGAGCAGTCCTCTGGTTTTAGTTACGTCAAATTCCAGATCATCGAAAAATACTCCCTGTGAGTTGTCGTGATAAACGGATTTCCAGTGCTTACCACCATCGGTAGTTTTAATCAATACTCCACTATCTCCAGCACTCATACAAAGGGCAGTGAGAGAATCCCAAGCAACAATATCTCGAAAATCTTTATTCATTCCAGGTGAAACTGATTTAAATTGAGTAGCAACGTTGCGAATTGGAGTGCTAAAAGTGGGTGTATTTGCTTTTGTGATTTCGGAAAGACTGGTGTAGGCTGTTCCCCTCACAACTACTCCTTTAGATCCACTGATCCAAATACTAGAATCGGCGCAAATATCCATTCCTCGAAATGAAGAAATAAATGGATTTGATGGATTTATTTTTAAGGGTTTGGATGTGTCGGATTCTACCATGAGTTTATGAAAACTATGATGAGAATTTGGTTTTGAATATAAAAAATTATTAGTTATTAAGCTGTTTATTATCAATAAAATAGAGTGTTTAAAAATGATTTTGTTCGTATTAAATTTGGAAATGTAGATTTTTAATGTTAAATTATTCATTATAATTGATTTACTAAGGTAAATGTACTTATTTTGAAACGAAATTAATTGCCTATGGATCGAAAAACTACAAAAATTTATTTTACAATCGACAAAAACTTCAATCCGGAGAATGGCCTGAAAGCAGCAGCCAGTATGGGGAAGAAGTGCGCTTGTCCTGTTACTTACATTCAATCAGAAAACTCTTACAATCTTACTCAGGGCGACAGTGAAAAGGCAAAAAAGGATTTTAAGTCAAAGTATTTCGTTGAATTGGAGATCATTCAACAGGAAGGAAGTTTATGGAAATCCGTCTCGAAAGCGGCTGTTCAGGATAAAGCCAACATGGTTTTAGTCTGTGCGCCCGCCGAAAAGCCAGGATTGCTGGGTGGCGGAATGCACTCAGTGATTGCACATTTTGAGAGCCCAGTGGTTTTCATAAATGAACAAACTCAATGGGTTGATCCCAAAAATATTGTCATGCCCTTCGATGGACGATCGGAAACCCGTCAAAAACTGTTTCGCACCGCGGAATGGGCCAAGTATTATTTCAGTCATGTTCTAATTTTGGGTATGGCTAAGCCATCTGACCAAGAAGACAAACATTATGTTCATACGTATTGCATACAAGCAGCCAATAAAATGGTGGATTTGCAGGTAAGACATAAAATTGAGGAACTCGAGGTTAAGGACAAAGACTTGGTTGAAACCGTGATTGAAAAAGCTAAGGGATTGCCCGAAAGTTGGATCTCCGTAGTGAGTAATGTAGATGGGGTGTTCCGGAAATCATCATTTCAGCAATTATGCGAAACAAGCATTTATCCGGTTATGATCATGCCATTTCAAGAAGTAGTTGGAACTGGTGGCGTAGGTTACTAGATTTGAACGACTGAGTTACTGAGTTTAATTTATTGGCCATTAAATGGGAGTATCTAAGTTGCTCGATTTAAGTAATGGAGTAATTTTATTTAAGTAACTGGTTCATTAAAAGGTCGCTGGGTTCGAGAGAACGGCATGCTAATTCTTAAATTATTAAGTTGCAGTTTTGGGAATAACTCTTTTGTAGATTCAAGGATTATTCCCGAAATTGCGATGAAATACCATGATCAGGGATATACAATCATTTCTTCAAGAAGGAACCGTTCCAGAAGTACTCTTTTGGGTAGGGTGTGCAGGCAGTTACGATGAACGTGCACAACGAGTTAGCAAAGCGTTTGCTCAGATTCTTCAAAAGGCGAATGTGGATTTTGCAATTTTAGGCGCGGAAGAAGGCTGTACTGGAGATCCAGCAAAGCGTGCAGGTAATGAATTCCTATTCCAAATGCAAGCAATGCAAAACATAGAAGTGTTGAACGGATATGGAATAAAAAGAATTGTAACCGCTTGTCCGCATTGTTTTAATACTCTGAAAAATGAATACCCAAGTTTAGGAGGAAATTACGATGTTGTTCATCATACTCAATTTATCAATGAACTTCTAGAATCGGGTCGACTTGCCATAGAAGGTGGAGCTTTCAAAGGTAAAAAAATTGTTTATCACGATAGTTGCTACTTGGGAAGAGCGAATGGTATCTATGAAGCACCTCGAATGGTAATGCAACGTCTGGATGCCGATTTAGTCGAAATGAAGCGATGCAAAACTAACGGGTTTTGTTGTGGTGCTGGCGGGGCTCAAATGTTTAAAGAGGCGGAAAATGGTAATAAGGAAGTAAATGTGGAACGAGCTGAAGAAGCACTGGAAACTAATGCTGATATCATTGCTGTAAATTGTCCGTTTTGTATGACCATGTTGCGCGATGGAGTAAAACACTTCGAAAAAGAAGATCAAGTGCAGGTTTTGGATATTGCAGAGTTAATTCAGTCAGAAAACAAATAACGTTTCTCTAATAACTAACGGAATTATTGAAATGATTATCCCCAATTTACCTGGCCATTCACGAGTTTGGTTTTTTGGAGCCAATCGGATTTTGACCGCTGATGAAATAGCCAAGTTAAACACCCAGCTTACTGAATTTGTATCGGATTGGAAGGCTCATGGTGCGGCCATTAGTGCAGGATTTGAAATAGTTCATGAATCGATCGTAATTATTGCTGCTGATGAAACCCAAGCCGCTCCATCAGGTTGTAGTATTGATAAGGCTTTTGGCCTATTAAAGGAATCTGGGATTGATTTTTTTCAAAGGCAGCTTGTCTGGAGAGCGTTCTGTAATACATCGGAGATTTTTACGTTAAATCAAGTATCGGAACAATTAAAAATGAACAACTTTACGCCCCAAACTTTAATCATTAACTCATTAGTTACAAATTTAGATCAAGTGCGAAATGAATTTTATATTCCTTTGAGTGCAAGTTGGGTGAGTAAACGATTAAATCATGAAAGATAAACGCATAGCCATATTATTTTTAACCATTTTTATAGACCTACTTGGTTTTGGAATTATTATTCCCATTCTTCCCAATTTGGCTAAGGAGTTTGCTTCGGAATCCAATTTAAGTATTCAGCCTGATATTGCCGTTGGACTCGTTGCTGCGGTTTTTTCAGTGATACAATTTTTATTTGCCCCTATTTTCGGTTCCATTTCTGATCGGTTGGGACGGAGACCCATTATTTTAGGTTCAATATTAGTTAATGCCATAGGGTATGTAATGTTCGGATTTGCTTCAAGTTTCGCATTATTGATCATTTCACGAATCGTATCTGGCTTTGGCAGTGCTAACATTTCGGCAGCACAAGCATATATTGCCGATATTACATCCCCCGAAGAAAGAGCCAAGAAAATGGGAATTATTGGTGCTGCATTTGGGTTGGGTTTTGTTTTTGGTCCTCCTATCGGGGGATGGCTGTACGACTGGGGAATTAATTCTGTGGCGTTAGAGCCTATTTTGAACTCAGGCAATGCAGCAGATATGAAACGTCAAATAGCTGAGGGTATGGCACTAAAACGAAGTGTTGGTTTGGAGTATGTGGGCATTTTCTCAGCAATCTTATGTTTAATTAATTTGGTGTTGGCTTGGAAATATCTTCCAGAAAGTATTCAGGAGAAATCGGGCGTTAAACGCAAACCTTCTGAAACTTTTAAAGGGATGATTACCGTTTGGAGCGTTGAAATAGTAGGGGAGCTGCTACTGATTAATTTTATTTACATTGCTGCTTTTTCTATGATGCAAATTAATGCAAGCGTTTTATGGAAAGAACATTATGGACTGTCGCCTAAGGCTATTGGAAATATCTTTGGGATTATCGGAATATTTAGCGCAGTTGTTCAAGGTGGGTTGATTGGGGTCTTTCAAAAGAAATTTGGCTTAAAACGAATGTTGTTATGGGGAGCTCCGTTATGCGCCATTGGTTTAAGCATTATCCCTTTGCCATCAAAAGAGTGGTTTTATCCAGTACAAATCTTGGCTATTTTCTTTTTAGCTATGGGGAATGGATTTTTAATGCCTTCCATAAATAGTTTGGTTTCCATGCATTCACCTGCCGGTTCTCAAGGTAAAATGATGGGAATTTTGCAAAGTATGGGATCTCTTGCTCGCGCCGTGGGTCCGTTATTTTCTGGAGTTTTATATGCTCAATATTTTGCGTTGCCGTATTTAATGGGTGGATTTTTAATGCTAATTGTGTTTATCTTGGCGTTGATGTTGAATGCTAAGCTGGCGAAAAATACACCGTAAATCCGGTTATTGGTTCTTAATAAATTTTAATGTTGACCCGCATCTGGTAAAATGAAATTAAAAGTGCTACATATCAATGCGAATACTGCGGGAGGCGCTTTTATTGTTGCTCAACGATTACATGAGGCTCTGAATCTGCGTGAAGATGTAGTTTCCAAACACTTGGTATTCGATGGTAAACCGGGTAATTATTCCTTGTGGGCAAACTCTCCAATACGAAAAACAATTGCTTTAGCCAATCATGCATTGGATAAATTGGATTTTTTGAAGTATGAAGCGTCATCCAAAATTCGGTTTCAATTTAATCATGCAAGTATAGGTATTGATATTTCCGAGTACCCGTTAGTTAAAGAAGCTGATATTATTCATTTTCATTGGGTTCATAAAGGATTTCTGTCTTTTAAGGGATTGGAGAAATTGTTGAAGTTAAAGAAGAAGTTCATTTGGACCTGTCATGATTTGTGGCCGGTTACAGGTGGTTGTTACTATACTTGGGGATGCGACCATTTGAAACAAGGTTGTTTCGATTGTAAGTTTTTAAGCAAACCTGGAAATCCGGATCGTTCAACGCATTGGTATAACATCAAAGACATGCTTTGGGGGAAAGGTGAGGTACGATTTATTACACCGAGTAGATGGTTGGCCGAAATAGGTAATACCTCGAAAATGTTTCAGTCCCCCCAACAGAAACCGATAAAAGCGATTCCAAATGCGATAAATACCCAATTTTTTGCTCCCGTAAATGCCGAAAATAAACGGTTGCTCAAGCAGAACTTAGGTTTGGATCCTGATTTGCCCGTTATCCTGTTTTCTGCTGCAAATTTGAATAATCCAGCAAAGGGTTTTGAATACTTTCTTCAATGCATGAAAGATTTAGTGCAACTCAAAGCACGTATCCAATTTTTAGTATTGGGTAGGAATTATGAGCAGCCAATGCCCGATCATTTGCCTGCAAAATTCGTGGGATTTGAATCGGATATTAATTCAATTTTAAGCTATTACCAAGCCTCCAACATTTATGTAACAACGGCTATTGAAGATAATCTACCAACTACGGTTATGGAAGCTTTGAGTTGTGGATTACCTTGCATAGGATTCCGAATTGGCGGTATTCCCGAATTGATCGATGACGCTAAAAACGGTTTTATTTTAGACTCAGGTGATGTAAAATCTCTGACAAGGTTATTACTCGATCAAGAAATAAATTGGAATGAATTAGGTCTACAGTCCAGACTAAAGGCAGAAAATACTTACGATACCAAAATAGTGGTTGACCAAATAGTGGAAGAGTATAGAAGTCTCTAAATCTTCTACTACGCTTACATTCCACAACCAATTACACACATGAAATATTCCTAAGGGTTATTGTAGTAGAAGCAAGGACTTAGAACAACATCTTGGATTGTATCTCAAAAAAGAAAGGACCCCCAAACTACCAGGAGGCCCTTTCACCACAAACACTATGAAATTTTATTTCTTAGTCTACATTATCGTGAAGCAAACGATTCGGCCCAATTTTGAATTCTTGGGGATTGTTTGAATCACTGTCGGTAATAGTTAACCTTGAAACTTGGTTAACATTGCTAGCAGGAGCTACTTCCAATTGAATGTTTCTGCGCTTGTAGGCAGGGATATTCATGTCGTAGTCCTTGATGGATTGTTTCTCAATTCGATTTGCATTGTAATCACCATATTCAGGTGATGGATTATGGAATTCGCGTTGAGATTGAAATTCTGAAGGCTTTGCAAAACGATCTTCTGTAGCGATTGGTGTTTTAAACAAATCTTCAATGGTATTGGCACTGTTTTTTTCTGGGATGTAAGTATCTTCAATTTCAAATGTTTCGTCAGCGTCATCTGCGAATTCGATTTGAATTTCGTTTGAGGCCACGGATTTTACTTTTTGCTCAAAGGGTTGATTGGCTTCTAGCATGTGCTGCGTTTTTTTAGCAGCTTCAAAACCGGTAGCGATAACGGTAACACTGATGTAATCTTCCAAGCGTTCGTCGTGAGTCAAGCCCATTTTCAAATTGGCTTCATTTCCCGCTTCTTGTTGAAGGAAGGTAGTAATAATTCGTGTTTCACCCATGGTTGGCATTTTATTGCCAAAACTTACATTAATGAGTAAGTGTTTTGCGCCGTGAATTTTGGTATTATCAAGCAATGGTGAACGCAGAGCTGCTTCAGCCGCTTTTTGAGCACGACTTTCTCCGTTTGCAACACCGGTGCCCATAAGTGCTTGACCGCTGTCTTTCATAGCTGTTTTTACATCATTGAAGTCTACATTAATATGTCCAGACTTGAATATAATGTCAGCTATGCCTTTTGCTGCGGTGCAAAGAATATTATCGGCTTCGGAAAATGCTTCTAGGAAGGATAAGTCACCATACATATCCACGATGCGATCATTGGATATGGATAGTAATGCATCAACATGGGGTTTTAATTTTGCTAAACCATCTTCTGCTTGTTTCATTCTTCTGGGACCTTCATCTGAAAAGGGTAGAGTAACAATACCAACGGTTAATATATTGAGTTCTTTAGCAATTTTGGCAATTACAGGTGCTGCTCCGGTTCCGGTTCCGCCGCCCATACCTGCCGTAACAAATACCATTCTTGTACCATCCGACAGAATGCTTTTGATTTGTTCACTGCTTTCTAAGGCTGCTTTTTCTCCGGTTTCGGGATCGGAACCCGCACCCAAACCTGCAGTTAGATTCAATCCTAACTGAATTCTGTTGGGTACATTGCTATGACGTAAAGCTTGGTGATCAGTGTTGCAAATGAAGAAGTCAACGCCTTCAATTCCCATTTTGAACATGTGATTTACCGCATTACTTCCTCCTCCTCCTACACCGATAACTTTGATGATTTTATCTAATGTTAGATCTGGTTGAAATTCCATCATGATTTTCTGTTTTTAGGTGATTAATTTTGGAAATCGTCTTGATCATCGGCTAACCAATCATTCAAGAAGTTTTTAAACAAACTGATGCCTCTATAGGGAGTAGACCATCCTGGACTCTTTTTATTTTCCTTTTGGTTCTGAGTATCCTCCATTACTTCCTCAACTACAGCTTCTTGTTTTGGCATAGCTTGTTGTTCTTCTAATGGAACTAATTTTTCGTTCGGACGATATTGAGAGCCTGTTTTTAATTCGACTTCAACGCCCGTCATAACCAATCCGATAGCAGTTGCGTACATAGGATTTCTTACTTCATCAACCATGCCACGACCTAAATGTTGACCAGGTCTGCCGGTATGAACATCTAATCCCGTAAAGAAACTGAATAATTGACTTACGTCTTTCATTCCTGAACCACCACCAGTTAATACAATTCCACCGTGAAGTTTATGAGCTATTCCACTCATTTGGATTTCAAAATCAACTTTTTGAATGATGTCTTCCATACGAGCACGAATTACCTGAGAAATTGCATATACCGAAATTTCCTTACTTTGACGACCAGGCAATCCAGGAATTACAACTACCTCATTTCGCATTTGCTCTGTGGGGAAGCAAGAACCGTATTTTACTTTTACTTCTTCCGCTTGTTCTTTAAGAATTCCGAATGCCTCCTGCAAGTCGCGTGTTATTCTATCACCCCCAATTGGAATAATTGCCGTGTGTGAAATGTATCCGTTTTGGAAAATACAGATATCTGTGGTTCCACCACCAATATCTACAAGTGCCACGCCTGCTTCCATTTCAGCTTGCGATAGAACGGCAGCTGCCGATGCTACAGGCTCGACAATCAAATCAGCCACTTCAAGAGCCGAGTTGTTGACTGCACGACCTATGGTACGTGCGCGACTGGTTTCACCAGTAATGATGTGATAATTGCATTCAACTCGAACACCTATACGTCCAACAGGGTCGCGAATTCCATCTTCACCGTCGATTTTATATTCTTGAGGAAGTACGTGTAGAATTTCTAACCCAGGAGAAAGCTGTAAATTGGCCATTTCACTTTCCAAATTATTTAATTCTATTTGTGAAATTTCTTCATCTCCATTTCTACGAGTTAGAGTTCCTCGGTGTTGCAAACTCTTGATATGGTGGCCTGCTATACCCACATACACAGAATTGATTTTAACTTGACTTTGTTTTTCTGCTTCTCTAACTGCAGCGTTGATGGCGTTTACCACGGTAGAGATGTTTGCCACCATACCGCGAGAAACTCCACCTTGGCTAGACGCTTTACCAATACCTAAAATATTGAGTTTATTGTTTTCAGCCAATTGGCCAACAATAACACATATTTTGGTGGTTCCGATGTCTAATCCAACGATGATTTTGTTTGATTCAGGCATAATTGTAGTTTTTAGTTTGTAGTTTAGTTTGTGGTGTTTTAAATTCTATACACTTAGTTTGTGATTGTGTGTTCTTTTTTAGTCATTTGTTCGTCCAACGATTTGATTCTCGTATGAAATTTCGATTTCTGAGTACTTGTTCCAACCCACCAACGGTAGGCCTTTTTCGTAGAAAAGACGCAGGTTTTCGAACTTTCTATCTAAGTTCACAACGTTGTTTAAAACAATGCTATGACTTCCTACGCGCGGAAACAACAAATAGCGCTCTAACTTATCTACATAGCATTGTTCAAATTGCATGTTCCACAGGGGTTGTGAATGGATGAACTTGGCTATTTCCAATAATTCGAGGGCTTTTTTATGTCCCATTTTTTTACCATGAGTCATTTTGAATGGAATGTTTCCATTGATCACAATAACATTTGGACCTTTAATTTTATTGCGTTTCATAATCATCCCGGAAGTATCAAAAAAGAAAGTTTCCGAAGAACTATGAATTTGTGCAATGGCTTGACGTTCGTTTATTTGGACTTTCAGTTTTCCGTCGAACGATACATATACAATGGCTCTTTGAATGTAAGGTATTCTGTTGAGTTCTAATTCCAGTTCCGTTAATGAAACTTCCGATGCGGGTTTGCCAATTGGATTTCCAATTTTATCTTCAACGAAGTTGGAAATTTCTTGTTGGGTTAAAAATTGAAATGAAGTATCTGATGTGCTGATTTCTACGCGTACCTCGTTGATGATCCGGTTTTTCCCTGCAAAATTTAATTTTGACCACAGAAGAATCAACAGTATTATCAGAAATACCGCTATTGAGAGCATCCATTGTCTACGGCTAAATGCTAATTTTATACTCTTCATGGTTTGCTTTTCGGTTTTATAAATTTTTTATAGTTACGTTTTAAATGGTAGTTAAATCAATGACTATTTTATTTTTTACTTCTTCTGTTTGTATTTCTATGTATCGTAGATGTAATTTTATTTCAAAATTAATTGGTGAATAATGCTTTTATCTGCGGCACAAGCTTGTCGATGTCCCCTGCTCCTAAAGTGAGTAACACTCTTGGTGGCTGTTTTTTTAAGGCACCTAATATCTCATTTGTCCCGAGCAGGTGTTTATTCATGTTGGGAATCATTTCGAGCAATGCCTTGGATGTAATTCCTTCAATCGGAAGTTCTCTGGCAGGGTAAATATCCATTAACCAAATTTCATCGAGTTGAGAGAGTTCCTGAGCAAAACCAGACATAAAATCCCGGGTTCTTGTAAATAAGTGAGGTTGGAATATTCCGGTTATAGAGTACTCTGGGTAAAGGGCTTTGACCGATGAAATTATTGCATTTAATTCTTGGGGGTGATGTGCATAATCATCGATGTAGGCAATTTGATCGTTGTCTATAATGTATTCAAATCGACGCTTAACTCCTTTAAACGAGTGGATAGCGTTTGCTATTTTTTCGGGGGATATTTTGAGCGATTCTTGACATAACGCAAATGCAGCTGTGGCATTCGATATGTTGTGAAAACCGGGTAAACCGCATTTTATTCCTTCAAATGTTCCCGAGAAATTAAACTCAAATTTGTGCTGTTTAATCTGAACTTGATCATAATAATAATCCAATGAATTATTTGTGGTTTTCACTTCAGTTGAATTCAAATATCCATATCTGTAGGTTTTTGTTTTCTCGCTTTGGGGATGAAGTTCTACATCGGAGTGGATATAAACATTTCCCTCGCATGAGTTAGCAAATTGTTCAAATGCCTCAAAAAATGCTTCTGCTGTGCCATAGATATCCAAATGGTCTGGATCTGCGGCAGTAATAATAGCAGCATTGGGTGAAAGTTGATGAAAACTGCGATCGAATTCATCAGCTTCTACCACAACAAGTGGCTTGTCCATAATATTTTCACCGGAAGTATAATGGATGTAATTGGTATTGTAATTGGAACTAATTCCCCCAAGAAAGGCGGTAAAGTTAATTCCATTATCATGCAGAATATGGGCAACAAGACTTGAGGTAGTAGTTTTGCCATGGGTTCCAGCCACTGCTACACAATAGGCATCACGTGTAATAATTCCTAAAACTTCAGCGCGTTTTTTAAGCTCTATACCTTGAGAAATCAACCAGTTTTTTTGAATGTGATCTGCGGGAATAGCTGGGGTGAAAATATACAGAACATTCGGTTCTAAGTTCTTAACAAAGTCAGGCAGAGTCTCAATGGAGTCCTCAAAAGTGATAAAAGCACCTTCTTTAATCAATTCATCAGTTAATGGGGTAGAGGTTTTATCGTATCCCGCTACTTCCATCCCAACAGATAAAAAGTATCGACAAATAGCACTCATTCCAATGCCACCAATTCCCAAGAAATAGGCTTTTTTATAGGCACTCAGCCCTAATTGTTGAATTTGGTTACTCATGATTTAAAATAGTTTGAACGATAAATTCAGTAGCGGTTGGACGTGCTGCTTTTAACTGATTTTCACGCATGGATTGAAGTTTTTCATCATCGAAGATCAGATTTTGAACTAGGCTTTGAAGTTCCTGAGAAAGGTTATTTGATTCTTTTAGCAGAATGCTTCCCTTACCTTTTTCAGCTTGCAGAGCGTTGAATGTTTGATGATCATCTGTTACATTGGGCGAAGGAATGAATACAGCTGGAACTCCAGTGGCCAGAATTTCGCTTACCGATAGTGCCCCCGATCTGGAAATAACAAGATCAGCACAACTGTAAGCCAAATCCATTCGTTGAATGAATTCAGAAATAAATTCACCTGGTTTTGGATCATTTGGATGTTTGTAAAATTTGCCCGTTTGCCAAATAATTTGAATGTTATTTTCTTGGAAAAATGGTAACAACGATGCAATGGCAAAATTGATACTTCGCGCACCCAAAGAACCGCCTGTAATAAATATAATTTTCTGTTCAGGTTTTAATTGGAAAAAATCGCAAGCTTGTTTCCGATCCGTACGCTGTAAAATTTCAGTTCGAATAGGATTGCCGGAGTGAATCCAATTACCAAATTTGAATTGTTGTTCCATCCCCGGAAACCCACAAAAAATGGTTTTAGCCCGTTTACTGATGATTTTGTTTGTAAGACCTGCAAACGCATTTCCCTCCCATGCGTAAACTGGAATATTCATGTGTGTTGCAGCTAAACAAACAGGTAAACTGGCATAACCACCGGTACCTACTACCCATTTGGGATTGAATTTTCTGAGTAATTTGCGCGCCTTGAAGTAACTTAGAATGGCTTTGAAAGCGATTTTGAAGTTTTCGAATGTAAACGACCGCTTCAATCCTTCTACCGGCAGACCCTGGATTTCGTATCCAGCTTGTGGAACTTTTTCCATTTCCATTTTACCTAATGCACCTACAAAAAGAATATTTGCACCCGGTTCGGCTTTTTTGAGTTCATTAGCTATTGCGATAGCTGGAAAAATATGACCTCCCGTTCCGCCTCCGGTAAAAACGTAGTTAGCCATTATTTTCAGTATTATCGGGTGACACAGAACCTGCACCTTGTACACTTGTGCGAAGTTTTTCTTGCTGAATATGTCGACTGACCCCGAGTATGATTCCAAAGGCCATGCTATTGAATAATATAGATGTTCCACCCATGCTTACCAAGGGTAGTGTTAATCCAGTAACTGGAAGTTTACCGATGGAAACTCCCATGTGAATTAAAGCTTGTACGGTGGTCGTTACCGAAATTCCAAGTACCACTAAAGCAGCAAATGACCGTTGAGTTTCGACGACCATTTTAAGTGATCGATAAATCAATCCTAAATAGCAAATAATTAAAACAAAGCCTCCTACAAAGCCGTATTCTTCAACTATGATGGCAAAAATGAAATCGGAATATGGGTGCGGAAGAAAATTGCGCTGAGTACTATTTCCCGGTCCCTTTCCCCAAAAACCACCCGAAGCAACCGCGATTTTTGCTTGTAATTGTTGATATCCACCATTGCCATCAACATCTTTCCCCATATACGTTTCTATTCTTCGTTTCCAAGTGGGTAAACGAGTTTCTTGATATTTATCCATATCAATATTCATCAAGAACAAATAGAAAATAGATGCAATAGACATTAAAATGAGACCCATGATAATGATGAATTTCATTTTTATTCTGCCCATGATCATAATCAATGTTGATGTACAAATGATAACCAATGAAGTACTTAAGTTTTCGGGAATAATTGGAATTATAACCAACACAATGACACCAATTATGGTACCAAAAACTTTAGGTTTATCTACTTCATCTTGATTTTTACTCATATACCTCGCTATGAAAATTGCTAGAAACAATTTTGCCATATCCGACGGTTGTAGTGTAAAACCGAAAATAGGAATTACCCTTGCTGCATTATTGATCTTATAGCCAACCACCAGTGTTAAGTACAAAAGCACGACGGAAACGATCAACATAACAAAGGAAATCTTTGCATAGAATTTGAAAGGAATCTTGTGCGTTAAATACATGATTCCCCAGCCAGCAGCAATAAATCCAAAATGTCGTAACAGATAATGTTCCGTATCTCCTTGCTGCTTGGAAAACGAAATGGTTCCTGTTGAACTGTACACCGCCAAAATCCCGATAACCGATAAAATGAACACAATGGCCCAAATAAATGGGTCACCTTGAAATGCGGATTTGACTTTAGATGGTGTAATATTGAACATATTATTGCTGGAAATTATAGTGAATTATAAATTCTTAACCGCTTGCTTGAATAATCTTCCGCGCTCTTCGTAATTTTCAAATAAATCGAAGCTCGCACATGCTGGCGATAATAGAACTACATCATTGGATGACGCTAATCTTGAAGCTACATGCACTGCTTCTTGTGCACTGGTTGTGTTTATGATCATGTCCACATCTGATTGGAACGCTTGGTGGATTTTACGATTGTCCATACCCAGGCAGATGATCAATTTTACTTTTTCCTTTACCAAGGGTTTTAAATCAGCATAATTATTTCCTTTGTCTACACCACCTGCAATCCAAATAACTGGGCGATCCATGCTTTCTAGAGCATACCAAGTACTGTTTACATTGGTTGCTTTGCTGTCGTTGATATACTCAACACCGTTGTATTTACCAACACTTTCAAGTCGGTGTTCCAAGTTTTGGAAGTTGCTTAGGCTTTCACGAATATTCTCTTTACGAACATCAATTAAACTAGCCATAATTGCAGCGGCCATGCTGTTGTAGCCATTGTGTCGGCCTCTTAAATTAAAATCTTGTGTATTCATTGTGTATGTGGTTTTTTCTAATATTATATGTATGATCTGTTCACTTAGGTATGCGCCGAATTCCAGCTGATTGTCGTGTGAAAAGGGAATCAAAGTGGAAGAAATATTGTTGATATGTCGCTCCATACCCCGTTGAGTAAGTTCATCATCTGCGCAATAAATAAAGTAATCATTGCTTGTTTGATTCAGAGTTAGTCGGAATTTTGAGTCGATATAGTTGTCGAGAATATAATCGTAGCGATCTAAATGGTCTGGTGTGATATTGGTAAGACAGGCAATGTGAAATCTAATTCTATCGTTACCATCTAATTGAAAACTGCTTACCTCCAACACATAGTAATCGAAATTTTTCTCCGCCACTTGCCATGCGAACGAAGTACCAATGTTTCCGCCAAATCCAACATTCAGTCCAGCTTCTTTTAATATGTGATAAGTCAAACTCGTGGTAGTTGTTTTTCCATTAGTTCCGCTGATTGCAATCAATACGGCGTTGGTATATCTTCCCGCAAATTCAATTTCAGAAATTATAGGTATGTTTTTCTCCTTGAGGGACTTTACCACCGGTGCTTTATCCGGAATTCCAGGACTTTTCACTACCAAATGTGCTTGAAGAATTCGATCTAAGCTGTGTTGGCACTCTTCCCATTCAATGCCACGTTGAGTTAATTCCGCCTTATATGCCTCGTCAATGCTTCCAAAATCCGAAACAAACACAGTCCAACCTTGTTTTTGTCCCAAGATTGCTGCACCTGTTCCGCTTTCGCCTGCTCCTAATATGACAAGAATTTGATTCATTTTTTCGGGGGATATTAATTCAGTTTTTTGTTTGTTATAGTTTGTTCTTTTCGCGTTATTTGGTTTGTAGAATGGCTGTTTTGATTTAGATTTATGAAGTTGGGATTTTATTATAGGGTATATTTTCCGATTAGTTGGATTGAGGTTTAGTGGTTTTTATTTGACTTTTATTTTGTTTGGAATCGTGTTGTTCGGGTAATGCTTTTTTCGGGTGGGTTAAGATTACTTTTGAGTTCTGGTTTGGTGTATCTTTTTAGCGGAGTTTGATTAAAGCAATGGTGGCTAAAACCAAAATCACCGTTATTAACCAGAATCTCAAAGTGATTTTACTTTCGGGAATCCCTTTTTTCTGATAATGGTGATGCAATGGTGACATTAAGAAAATTCTTCTTCCTTCACCGAACTTTTTCTTGGTGTATTTGAAATAACTTACTTGAAGTATTACGGATACACTTTCGGCGAAGAAAATTCCGCATAGTATAGGAATTAGTAATTCCATTTTAATGATGATAGCCACAGCAGCGATAGCTCCACCCAATGCCATACTTCCTGTATCTCCCATGAAAACCTGTGCTGGAAATCCGTTGTACCAGAGAAATCCCAAACAGGCACCAATCATAGCTGCCAGGAAAACAACTACTTCACCGCTTTGAGGTACATATATGATATTTAAATATTTTGCGATTTTTACATTACCCGTTGAATATGCTAGGATGCCTAAACCCACCCCAACTAAAGCGGTTGTTCCCGCAGCCAATCCGTCTATGCCATCGGTTAAGTTTACGGCATTGGTAATGGCCATAACAATTACAATAATGATTGGAACAAAAAGTAGCCACGCATTGCCATCGCCAGGTATTAATTCCGAATAGTTCAAGCGATGTTTAGAAATTGGTAAGTTTGTTTCTAAAGGGATACTGTTAGCACTGTGAGTATAATCTACTGCAACCGCAATGATGATGCCCAACATGAGTTGTCCAATTAATTTGGTAGTAGCTTTCATCCCTTCTTTGTTCTTTTTGAAAACTTTGATGTAATCATCTATACCGCCAATAATTCCCATCCACAAAGTGCTTATCATCATCAAAATCACATAAATGTTGTTTAATTTGGCGAAAAGGAGCGTTGGTATGAGTATGGCAATTATGATGATAACTCCGCCCATAGTTGGAGTGCCTTTCTTTTGCATCTGACCTTCTAATCCCAAATCACGTATGCTTTCTCCGATTTGGAGTTTTTGCAAGTATTTAATAATACCCTTTCCAGCAATCAATGCAATTAGCAATGCGATCATTCCAGCCAAAGAGGCACGAAATGATATATAATTAAATACTCCAGCTCCTGAGTATCCTTGTTCATCGAGGTATCTAAATAAATGGTACAACATTATCCTAGAATTTTAAATAGGTTTTGAGTGATTTTTTTATCGTCGAATTCGTGCTTAACTCCATTGATTTCTTGATAGGTTTCGTGTCCTTTACCAGCAATTAGAATGACATCTCCTGGTTGCGAAAGGAATAAAGCTGTTTTAATGGCTTCACTTCTATCTGTGATTTTTAATACTTTACGTTGGTTTTGAGGTTCAACACCGGTCATCATATCACTAATTATAGCCTCGGGCGATTCCGACCGGGGATTGTCACTGGTGAAAATTACTTTGTCGCAACGAGAAGAGGCCGTATGCCCCATTACAGGTCGTTTTTCTCTATCTCGATCTCCACCGCATCCCACAACACAAATCAATTGACTGTCGCCTTTTTGGATGTTTTTAATGGTTTGAATTACATTTTCTAGGGCATCAGGCGTATGGGCATAATCAATAATGGCGGCTCTTCCTTCTGGTCCATTAATGGCTTCGAATCTTCCGTTTACTCGTCCCAAAGCACTCATGGCTACAGAAATTTCTTCTAAGCCTTCCGTAATCAATGTTGCTGCTGCATAAACTGCTAGAAGGTTGTATGCATTGAATTTGCCTACTAAAGGCGTCCAAATATCTTCACCTTGGAGCTTTATTTGCATTCCAGAGAAATCACTTTCAATGATTTTAACATTGAAATCAGCACCCCCATGTAAACTATAGGTGTAACGTGTTGATTTGGTGTTTTGTAGCATCATCATGCCGTTTTTATCGTCTTTATTGGTGAGACTAAAAGCTTCAGGACCTAGTGCATCGAAGAACGCTTTCTTCGCTTTAATGTAATTTTCAAAGGTTTTATGATAATCTAAGTGATCGTGTGTGATGTTAGTGAAAATCCCTCCTTTGAATTGAATACCGGAAATTCGTTTTTGGTCAACCGCGTGCGAACTCACTTCCATGAAGCAATGAGTGCAACCTTCATCCACCATTTTTTTGAATAACTTGTGTATCGATATGCTATCTGGTGTGGTATGAGTACTGGGGAATATTTCCGAACCAATTCGATACTCAACCGTGCTTAACAATCCACATTTGTATCCTAAATGCTGGAATAGATCATGGAGCAAAGTAGTAACTGTAGTTTTACCATTGGTTCCGGTACATCCAACAATAATGAGTTCGTCTTGAGCATTGTCGTAAAAATGAGCAGCAACCTTTCCTAATTCAGCAGGAACGGATTCTACCTGAATATAAGTAACACCCTCTATGGGATTCTCTGGTAAATGTTCCAATAATATAGCCTTCGCGCCTTGATTAATAGCCTTTTCGATAAATGAATGGCCATCTACTTGTGTTCCTTTAACTGCTGCAAACAAGGTGCCCTCTGATACCGCTCTGCTATCGCTAGTTATTTGCGAAATACTGCAAGAACTATCACCAATAATGGCGATGGTAGGAACATTAGTAAGTAGTGATTTTAAGGACTTGCTCATCATGGTCTTAACTCAATATTTACGTTAATGGATTGATTAAATCGGGTACCTGGGGTTACACTTTGTTGCGCAACTCGGCCGAACCCTGAAAATGAAATTCTGATATTTAGTTTGCCTGCTAAATTTTGGGCATCTCGAATTCCCATCCCCCGAAAATCAGGAACAATACCAGGCTTTATGGAAATATTACTGAATTCTATGTTCTTTGTTTTTGAGGAAGCCTTTACGTATCCAGAAGTTTGGGAATTGATGGTTTGAGAACTGATTCCCAGCTCATTCAAAATTTGTTTGGTAGATTGAAGTTCTCCGTTAGCTACTTTAGGAACACTTTTTGTTTCGAAAGGCTTAATGGCTTCTGGCTGTAGACGAATATGACTGCTGTAAATTTTGTTAGCTATCTCGCGGAAAACCGGTGCAGCAACTACGCCACCATAAATAGCACCTTTCGGTTCGTTGATCACCACAATAATGCTGTATTGAGGATTCTCAGCGGGAAAATAACCCACAAAGGACGACATGTGTTTATTCGTATATCCGCGCTGACCTTCGTTACTAATTCTGGCTGTTCCGGTTTTACCCGCAACAGTGTAAGGACATCCTTCAAATGCAGGTTCAGCAGTTCCTCGAGAAACTACACCTTTCAACATCTCTTGAAGTTGCCCTAATGTTCTATCGGAGCAAATTTCTTCTTTGAGTACTTGTGGTTTTATCACTTCTAATGTTTGTCCGTCTTGGCGAATTTCTTTTACCATATACGGATTCATCATTTTTCCTTTATTCGCAATCGCATTGTAAACCATCAAAGTCTGCAATGGGCTGATTTTAGAGGAATAGCCGATACTCATAGATGGAAGTGTAACACCAGACCAGTTAGATCCATCGGGATCAAGAATTACAGGCTTGTTGGATGACGGTATATCGAAATTGGGCTTGATGTTTAATCCCAAATCCAAAACATGGTTTACGAATTTTTTTGGATTGTCTTTATACGCGTTAAATACAAATTGACTGATTCCCACATTACTTGATTTTTCAAAACTCTCTTGAAGGGAGTAGAATGGTGGTGGTTCTCCATGCTCCGAACCATCGGTAAATTCTTTATCGAAGTATTTGATTCTTCCTCTTTTTGTGGGGACGCTATCGCTGGGACTGGCTTTTTTGTCTTCCAAAAGTGCCATAACCGATATAAGTTTGAAGGTTGAACCTGGTTCGCTGAATTGGTCAACTGCATAGTTCATTTTTTCATAGTACAAACCATCGGATGAGCGCTTCAAATTCGCAATTGCTTTGATTGCACCGGTGTTAACCTCCATTACAATAGCGCACCCATGATCTGCTTGATGTTGAATAAGTGCATTGTTGAGCGCAAACTGAGTAATATCCTGAAAGTCAACATCCAGGGTGGTAACAATATCCTTCCCATTTTCAGCAGTTTCACCCTCGCCAATGCGAATGGGTCGCCAGATATTTCCTGGCATTCTTTGTTCCATGATTTGAGTGGATTTCCCTCGAAGCAATGAATCAAAAGCACCTTCCAAACCTATACTTACTCCGTTTTTTGTATATCCAATAGCACGTTTCGCCAATTCACCCATGAAGTACATTCTACGTCCTTTTTCAATGAACCAGAAACCACCTTTGAATTTGGATTTGCGAATCAACGGCCATTTTTTCATAGCTTTAACTCGATCGAAGTTTAAGTCAGCAGCTACTTTATAGTAATGATTTTTGGAAACTCTTAGTGTGTTGAATTTTTGACGCCATTCTCTTTCAGATTTTTGAGTAAAGTAACGTGCAAATAGCATCGCTAAACTATCAATGGATGCTTTGAATTCTTTATCGGATAACGCTTCTACATTGGCATCCCAGATTAAATCGTATGTGGGTACAGAGGTAGCCAATAAACTACCATCTCCGGCGTAAATATTACCGCGAATACCTTCGATATTGGTAATACGGGTGTTTTTATTTTTTAAATCCGTGGAATATTCTTTATCAAAACCATTTTGCAAATTAAAAATGGACACAAGCAAGTAAATGCCACTAATAGCAACCACCAAAAAAATGATGTTCGACCTGATTAAAATGGCTTTGCGAGTATTTATTTTAGTCTTTTCGCTCACGGGTTAGTTTAATTGGAGGTGTAGTAATTTCTTTTAATCCAGTGGATTTTAATTTTTCGGCAATTTGAGTTTGTTTACTCGCACGAGTGATTTCACTTTCCAAGCTGATGCGTTCACTGTGTAATTCTTTTAAAACTTTGCTTAGCTCATCCTTTTTCTTGATTGCCTTAGCTGTGTGCAGTGAATTGTATATGTAAAGCAATAGAAATGGAAAAGCAATAGCTATATATTTAATGACATTCCAGGAGTTAAAACCTTCCTTTATATTTTCAAATGTTGATTGCTGGTAATAAGTTTTATGGGTTTCTTCTGAATTGCTAATATGGTTTCCCGATTTGCTGGTATTTTGGTTGTTTGGCGGTAAATTACTTTCGTTATTGACATTGCTTTGCGTACCCATTTTTTCGTTTTGGGTAGTTTGCGTATTCCCTCCAGCACCATGACTCATGGAGTTTTCAAATGGGTTGTTGCCATTTTTTGGGTTTGATGAGTTGGAATTTATATCGGGTTGAACGGTCATTATTTTTTGGATTTAGTAGATGATTTTACAGGCATATTTCCATGTATTTCTATTTTAGCTCCAGAGTTATTTGAAGGATTTTGGTATGCAGTTCGAACTCCAATTCGAAGTTTGGCGCTTCGAGATCGTTTGTTACGCTCTAATTCCTCTTCGTTAGGTGTAATTGCTTTACTTGGTTTACAGTCAAAAGGTTGAGAACTCCATCCATACATGTCGGTCTGTTTTTTTCCATCAAAATTTCCGCTATTTAGATAGTTTTTTACCAATCGGTCTTCCAAAGAATGATAGGATATAATGACCAATTTTCCACCTTCGCCTAACACAAATTCAGAATCGTAAAGTACTTGTTTGAGATCCGTTAATTCCTGATTTACCTCAATGCGCAATGCTTGAAAAACTTGGGATAAGTATTTGGCACTTTCATTTTTGGGTATGCAAGCATCGATGGTTGTTTTAAATTGTTCTACAGTTGAAAAGGATTGTCCATTTCTATTTTGTAAAATTGTTTTAACCAACTTATAAGCGTTTTTAATTTCACCGTAGTGATTGAAAACATCTAAAAGTTGTTTCTCGGAATAGGTTTGTAAAATCTTAGAGGCAGTTAATGGAGATTGAATATCCATTCGCATGTCTAATGGTCCGTCGGATCTATGTGCAAAACCGCGATCATTGAAATCAATTTGATGCGATGAAATACCTAGATCGCCTAAAATTCCGTCTATTGGAGTGCAATTCATGTACTCCAGGAATTGGCGCATATAACGAAAATTATGATTGACTAGAGTGAAACGGGGGTCGTCAATGCAATTGTTTAGTGCGTGTTGATCGCGATCAAAAGATATAAGACGTCCTGATTCACTGAGCAGATTCAGAATTGCACGTGAATGTCCACCACCACCAAAAGTGAGATCTACGTAAGTGCCATTGGGATTGTGCACCAATGCAGTAACGCTTTCGTTAAGTAAAACAGGTATGTGGTAGTTCGTGGTCATTTGCAAACAGTTAAGCCAACGGCTTAGTTCTGTTCACCATTCTGGGATTTTTGATGATGGAAATTCTTAGCGAGTTCACTCAGTTCGTTCGACTCCACATCCAATTCTGATTCGTACAATGCTTTATCCCATATTTCCACTTTGTTGCCAAATGCACTCATCACAACTTCATCGGCGAATCCTGCATACTCAATCAATTTCTTGGGCAGGAGAATTCGTTGCGCGTTGTCGATGGAAATCAAATTAGCACCGTTGGTGAAAATACGTTTGAAGCGACGAATCTCAGGACTCATGAAATCATCCACGGCGTTGAGTTTTTCGGTTTCCTTCAACCAATCTTCTTTGGTGTACAGAACCAAACATTTTTCAAAACCCCGGTTTATTACGAGCATATTTTCTGCATCCTCAGGGAATTGAGCCCTAAGTTTAGACGGAAGGGATAGTCGCCCCTTGTTGTCTAGCTTGCAATAATACTCACCAATAAAGCCTGGCATTTCGCTGTCGGTTTCTGTCTGCTAAATAAATACAGAATTTTCCACTTTTTCCCACAATTTCCCAAAATTAGCCACCACTTTTCCACATATTGCAAAAATGTGGGTGTTTTTGAGGGTTTGGAGAAGATGGAAAATCCATTTCTGATGGCAATATTAGACTAAAAACCTTGAAAATACAAGGTTTTGCACATTGTGGGGTAAAGTGGGGTAAAATATTTCCATTTTTTATGGTTTATGTACTAATTTTACCAAAAATGGGAATGCCCCGAACAGTTACCATATGAAATGGAATTAGAAGAAATCATTTGTTTCAGGAAGATTGCAATGAATGAGATGATTTGAAACGAATTGCCATTGCTAGAATTGTTTTAAAACCAAATGTCATGCAAGGAATTGTTATTGCAGGAAATACCACAAAACGAAATACCATGAAGTTGTATCTGAATATAACATTATGTCTGTTTTGTTTGTTGTGCCAAGGAAGTATCCGAGCACAAATTCAGAAGCAATGGATCATTGATGGTCAACTACGCAATTTTGGATACGATTTGGGGTTTGGATATCAACAGGGTTTAAAGGATCAATCGCAAAAAAGAGGTTATGGTTTAAGAATTGGTAGTTTGAATTCACCCAAAGAAATCTATGTTATAAATAATACGCTTCCGGGAAGTCAACCATTCAAAATTGATAAAATTAATTATGCTTGGGTTTTACGTCCGTATATTTCCTTTCACCATGATTTTACTCAACGTAAATCAAGAAATGAAGTCGGTACAAGCATATTTGGAAGTGCTCAACTACCTTTAGCGTATTCTTGGCCTGTATATATATGGTTGTATGAAGGGAATACTCCATTCGACGGTTATGCTGATGTTCAGTACAATCCGGAAATTCATGATTCTCGGTTAATAGGCGGAACAGCTTCATTTACTCGAGGTTTTGGAAAAGGCAATCTGACACCGGGTTTGGGTTTGAGCGCTGGAATTTCATTGGAATGGGGTAGTTACCGTTCTATGTCGAACGTATTGAGTTTCGGAGTCATGACGGATGCATTTGTTCAAAAAATTCAAATAATGCACACAACAGAAAATAATGCCTTTATCTTTCCTATGCTATTCGTTAATTTTGCATTTGGATTTGGGAAGTAAAGCAAAACGAATTTCGATTAAAGTAGCCATAGACTGCAGAGAGTTTCAGCTTAGTTATTGCAGATTTCCCATCCCCCGAAAAGAAAAAAAACGTCATGATTGAATTACCCATAGTTGCGAAAGAAAAAAAAGGTCCTACAAAACCCAAATGGTTGAAAATTGACATTCCAATTGGTGAAAATTACACTCGTGTAAAACGGATTGTTAAGGAATATAAATTACATACCATTTGTGAAGATGGACGATGCCCGAATATGGGTGAATGTTGGGGAGAGGGAACGGCTACCTTTATGATTTTAGGCAATGTTTGTACTCGAAGTTGTTCATTTTGTGCCGTTGCCACAGGTCGTCCGGGAGGCTATGATACGGATGAACCTCAGCGTGTAGCGGAAGCTGTTCGTTTGATGGGAGTAAAACATTGTGTGATTACATCCGTAAATCGCGATGAATTAAAAGATAAGGGAGCAACGGTATGGGCAGAAACCATTAAAGCCGTGAAAATGGCTTCTCCAGAAACAACCATCGAAACCTTAATTCCTGATTTCAAAGCGGAATGGGACTTGTTGTATATGGTGTTAGACGCACAACCGGAAGTGGTTTCTCATAACATGGAAACGGTGGAAGAATTGTATCGTTTGGTGCGCCCACAAGCCAAATATAGTCGCAGTTTGGAACAGATCAAACGCACCAAAGAATACGGAAGAAGAACCAAGAGTGGTGCTATGCTGGGTTGCGGAGAATCCGATGACCAGGTAAAGAAATTGATTAACGACCTGCGGGAACATGGTTGTGATGTATTAACCTTGGGTCAATATTTACAGCCCACGAAAATGCATTTGCCCGTAGCCGAATATGTTCATCCCGATAAATTCAAATTTTGGGAAGAATATGGATTGTCTTTGGGTTTTAGATTCGTTGAAAGCGGACCTTTAGTGCGCAGTTCATATCACGCTGAAAAGCATATTCATTGATATTCTGTTGCACTTTTTGCAACAAGAAGTCAAATTATGAACAAAAAATTGCAATAAATCCTAAAAAACAACGGGTTATAACTTTGTAAAAGCAGGGTTTATTCCTTTTATTTGCATTTAATCTACCTTTAAAAAAATTAAAGGGAAAAAACATTTAAAAAACTTCAATATGAGGATGAATAAAATACTACCAGTAGTTCTTTCATTAGCTATTTCTGGCGCCGTTGTTACATGGGCAGATTTAGTTAAGACACCGTCGTTAAAGATGCTTGCATCTAACGAAAAAGAAGAAGGACCGGAATCCGAAGAGCAGGACATTCGCGGAGCGATTGAATCCATCTACAGCATGCGTATGAATGAACAAACCGGAACCTTGGATCCCCAATGGATGATGGATGCAGTTCAAAAAGCAGATGCTATGCAGTCGGTTTCCAAACGCTTAAATAAGAACATCATTTGGGAAGGTTTAGGTCCCGATAACGTTGGTGGACGTATTCGCGCTTTTTTAATCAGCAAAAAAGATAAAAATATTTGGTTTGCAGGCGGTGTTAGTGGTGGATTGTTCCGTTCAACTACTTACGGACAATCTTGGGCTCCTGTAAATGATATGCAAGAAAATCTAAATGTTACGTGTATCGCACAATTACCAGTTAGTGGTAAGGTATTCTATGGCACAGGTGAAGGTGGATTTACCAATCTTTCGGGTACTCGTAATGGTTCTCCTGCATTCATCGGAAATGGTGTTTACGAAAGTAAAGACCAAGCCGGAGATGATTTTAGTTTGATTGCTACTGCAAAAGATGCTCGCTTTCATCAGTGTAATAGTATGGCAGCATCTCCAACTGAGGATATCTTGTACGTAGCTTCTGAAAGTGGTTTGTTTGAATTTAACTACACTTCAGGTTCAACTCCGGTAATTACTCGTTTGGTTGGTACTGCAGTTCGCGAAGTAAAAGTAGATAAGAAAGGTACTATTTGGGCAAGCTCAAGTAATGGTGCAGTTTACAAAAAACCAGTTGGGGCTGCCTTAGCAACAGTTAATGCTGGGTACAACAGCGGTGGAAGAACAGCAATTGGTATTTCTCCTGATGATGATAATGTAGTATATACATTGGGTGCAGGTGGAAATGGTAAAATGGTGGCTTTATATCGCACTAAAGACGGTGGATCTACTTGGGAAATTTTGGTAACGGGTAATACTGTAACTGATATATTTGGTCCTAACTCTCAAGGTTGGTACGACAACGCAGTTTCAGTTGTTCCAGGTTCGAATAGCAAGAAAGCAATTCTAGGTGGAGTAGACTTAGCTACTTGGGATGAAGTTAACGGATACAGACAGATTGCAAGCACATTCGGTGCACCTTGGAATCAGCAATATGTACATGCTGATAAGCATTTAATTGAATGGAACACGGATACTAAACCAGCAACCTGTATTGTAGGTTGTGATGGTGGTTTGTTCGCTTCTAAAGATTTGTCAGTTTGGACAAGCATTAACAGAGGATTTACTACCTTACAATTGTATAATGTAGCAGCTAACTATTTAGGACACGTAGTAGGTGGAGCTCAAGACAACGGAACTCAGTTAATTAACTATTCCGGTAATTCAGTGAATGGAAAATTGTCTCAAACTGCATTGAGTATATATGGCGGTGATGGTTTTGATGTTGAATTTTCTAAATTTAATCCCAAGGTGGTATTCGCTTCTACATATTATGGTAGAGTAGTTAGAAGTAGTAACCAAGGTCAATCCATGGGAACATTCTGGGATGATCGTCAAGAAGGAACTGTTCAATCTGATTTTAATACTACATTCTCTTTGTGGGAAAAGAATGATAAAGAAAGCCGCTTGTATTTGTCAAAAGATCAAGAAGTTTGGGCTGCAATAAACCCAACAAACTTCAGCGAGCAAGTTAATTGGATTTTGATAGCCAAAGGGTTAGGTGGATCTCGTATCATTGAAATGGATTACACTCCAGATGGTAATCATTTGTTTGTTGCTAAAGCAGGTTCATTATGGAGAATAGATGGTTTGAACGATGCAGATTATTCATTAGCTGCAAATCCTAAAGCTACAGATGTACCAGCTGCAATTACTCAAAAGCAATTGACGGTTACAGGCGCTTCTGGACGTGTTGTTACTTCAGTAAATGTTAACCTGAATAATGCAAACCACGTTGTAATTACATTAGGCGGATATGGCAATACTCGTTTCGTGATGGAGTCTAATGACGCTCTTTCTGCAACTCCAACTTGGACTGACATTACAGGAAATCTTCCTTCAATGCCTGTATATGATGCTGTAATTGATCCAGACGATGAAAATCGCATTGTAATTGGAACAGACTTAGGTATTTGGGTAACTGAAAATGGTGGAACTACTTGGACTGAAGCAAACCAAGGTATGGCTCGTGTTCCAGTTTTCGAAATTCGTGGTTACGAATGGAAGCCTTGGATGGGAATGGAAATGTATATCGGTACACACGGTCGCGGTTATTTCAAGAGCAGCACATTATTAAGCAGCACAAAGAAAGTAGCACGCAATTCGTTTGCAGTTTCTGCATATCCAAATCCAGCTACAGATAAAGCAACAGTATCTTTCCAAGCGGCAGCAGCAGGAAATGCGAATATTACTGTGATCGGTTTAGATGGCCGTACGGTTTACAATAAACAAATCAATGTAACTGCCGGTTCGAATGAAGCGGTTATAAATACAGAGAATTATACTTCAGGTTACTACTTTGTAAAAGTAACTTTATCTAATGGAAGCAGCCAGTCGGTGAAGTTAATGGTGAAGTAAGGAAAATATTGGATTTAAAAGTAAAAAGGCTGCTCTAGGGCAGCCTTTTTACTTTTAGTTAGTATCAGTTTAATAATTTTGTGTAATCGCAAATTAGAAGTTAATAATTGCAATTCTACGGGATTGTATTTACAGGATCCTGATTTAAAATAATGAAAGTCAATTCGATTGTAGTGGAATAAAATTCGGTGCTATTCAGGTATGTTAAATGACAACAACTTTAAATATTGTAGTTTCCTGAAAATACCAACTTTGCCGGCCCAATGAGCCAAATGTTTTCAAATCCAAAATCGGTTTTTTCAAATTCTACTGATAATTGTCCACCTCTAGTTAATACGTTTATTTCGCCATTTAGCAAGTTGCGTTCTAATGCATATGTTAAAGCTGCCGCGGTTACTCCAGTACCACAACTCAAAGTTTCATCTTCTACGCCGCGCTCATATGTTCGCATAGATAACTTATTTGGATTCATAAGCGTGACATTATTGACGTTGATTCCTTCTTTCTTATAGGTTTCAGAATAACGAATGTTTTTGGCCCATCCAACAAATTCTTCATTAGGTATGTCAAAAACAGAATTTGAATTCAAATTAATAAAGTGTGGTGAACCTGTATTTAGAACAGCAAACTTTCCTTGTTCATGTTGCCATTGTGAAACACTATTCATTTTTAGACGTACGATATCGTTAGACTCAATTTTTGCACTATGTTCACCGTCTGGAGCCCAAAAATGAAGCGTTTCTGTTCCAATTCCCAAAAGAGATGCCCACTTAGAAATAGCTCTTCCACCGTTACCACACATGGAACTCGTATTTCCATCGGAATTGAAATAAATCATTTCAAAATCATACCCGGTTTTATTTTGGATAATCATTAGACCATCGGCCCCAATTCCAAATTTTCGATCGCACATCAATGCAACAGGTAGCATTGAGTAATCGTTTTCCCTGCCATCGATAATGATAAAATCATTTCCAGTGGCCTGAAATTTAACAAAGGGTATTGATTTATTGATCACTATCTTGAATTAGTTTAATTATTTGCTTATTTTTAATCGGAGTAGGATTGGAAATATCGCTCGGAATTACATTGGGGACTTTATAAATTTGGTTGGGCCCCAATTCTAAAAAGTACTCATTTTCAATATGATAAATGAGTGGATTCTCACCGGATAAATTATAAAGGTCAATATATATGCTTCCTTTGTTTTTGTAAATTTTGAGTGAACTCGAACGCAGTTTCGAACCATTGTCCCATTCAAAAAAGCTTACTGTAAATTTTAATTTTTTATCGGTAGCGTACAAAGTATTCTCACTAACATTTGTATTTGACCCTAATTGAACAGGAACCAATGACACTTTTCGAATAAAATGAATCGAGTTGGGGTCTATTTTTGAGGTGGCCACATCAGACGTAGCTTGTTCATTTAAATTATCGGATGTAGCAATTTTACTTTTTACCGAGCTCGATGCTATTTTTTCTTTTGTTTTATATTTATTGGTGCTTAAATCGGTGGATTTTTTAATATTAGAAGAAACAGAAACTGCAGGCTTTGGAGCAATCTGTTCTTCTCCGGTAATCCCAGAATTTTCAATTTTATCCAAACCACGATACCCGGCATCTGCAGAAGATTTTCTACCCGATGAGAATTTATTGTCATCCTCAAGAATATCTGTTCTATCTCTATCATCTATGTTGACAGACGAAATATCCGTCATACCGGAAGCTTCATCACCTACATCAGCAATCGCATTTTCATTTGTGGTATTCTCAGAATCAACTGGATTGCCCGAGGAATCCAACGTATACATATAAAGGGTATCTGAATTGATTGTTTCAGTCGATGAGTTTGGTGTCCGATTTTTTTTCCAGAATTTAACTTTCTCTCCTGACTCTTTAGACAATGAAATAAAATCTTTTGCAGGCTGAAGCGATCCTGTTTTTGTATATTGATAAATAGCCACATATCCAACCATAAGTATAGTTACTGTAGCTGCAGCATATACCCATAAATTGGTTTTAGTTTCAGTGCTTTCTTCGTTTACTCGCGAACGAATGTATTCTTTTAGCTCTTCTTGTCCCTCAGATTCAATACCAGCAACGAGCGTACGATAAAATTCTATTTCCGATTTTAATTCAGGGTTCGTTTCAATCTCTGTTTCGAAATTCAGACGTTCTTCCTCAGTCATTTCATGGTCCAAATATGCCAATATGCGATCGTAATGAGCACTCATTTTATGACTTATAAAAATCGGTTGAACTGAATTTGCTTTTTACTTGTTTGGCAAGTTCTTGCAAACATTGATGTTTTTTAGCTTTGGCAACGTTGGGATTGGCAAAATGGTTTGCTTGAGCAATTGTTTTCATGTCGAAACCATCAAAATAAAACATGAGTAAAACCTGCCTGCAGGTTTCACCCATTTCATTTAAATATTTTCGTACAATTGCCAAATCCAGTTGACCACTATCCGCAGAATAGGAATCGTCGCTAGCTGTAAGATGAACGTTTTTGTCATCAACCATTCGTTTGTTTCTGTTGAACTGTTTTAACCACAGATTCTTTACGATGGAATACAAATAGGTGCCAGGTTGAGAAGTAAGTTCGAAATCTGTTTTACGTGCATTTTGCCATAGTATGACTAAAGCATCTTGCAGTAAGTCTTCCGCATCTTCCAATGAACCGTTATTTTTCATGATAAATTGTTTAATCATTTCTTCGTGTTCTTTGTACAGTGTAATCAAAATTTCCCTGTCACCGTTCTTTAAACAGTGCATTACTTCTTGACTCGTTGTGTATCTCACTGACATTTCACGGAGTATGAATACGGTTTTATCGAAAAAGGTAAACGAATTCGATTGCAAATTAAATCAAGAAGTCGATTTTTGCGTTGTTTTACATCAAATTCATCATAAAAAATTACATATATGGAAAAGTTCTTTCAAAAGCACAAGCTAATTACATTATTACTGACCGGAATTGCCGGTGGAGCTATGAGTTTGTTTGGGTTTTATTTGGCCGCTCCTGAGAAGTTTAATTCAACTGACATCGAAAAAATGCAGAATTCGTCGGCTCAATTGGCGCGTTATGCTAGTTTGAACACTATCCCGGCATTTGATTTCACGGGTGTCTCAGAAATTGCAAACCCTGCTGTAGTTCATATTAAAACGGTAAGTGGGTCTTCAAGTAATGGTTCGGGATCTCGTCAACAAATGCCCCCAATGGATCCATTTGAGTTTTTCAGAGGACCCGGATTTGAATTTCAAAATCCAGGACCCAGAATGGCTTCAGGTTCTGGTGTAATTATATCAGACGACGGTTACATAGTAACCAACAACCACGTAGTTGAAAATGCCAATAAAATTGAAGTAACACTCAATGATAAACGCACTTATATTGCCGAACTAGTTGGTGCAGATAAGAATACCGATCTCGCATTATTGCGAATAGGGGAGTCGGATTTACCCTTTTTGAAATTAGGTAATTCAGAAGATGTAAAAGTGGGACAATGGGTGGTTGCTGTTGGTAATCCGCTTAATCTTACTTCAACAGTAACTTTGGGGATAGTAAGTGCAGTTGGCCGAAACATTGATTTACTTCGAAGCAAAGGGAATCAATATGCCATTGAAAATTTTATCCAAACGGATGCCGCAATTAATCCTGGAAATTCTGGAGGTGCTTTAGTAAACGTTGCGGGTGAACTCATCGGTATCAATACGGCTATAGCTTCTGAAACCGGATCGTATTCGGGTTACGGTTTTGCCATCCCCGTAAATCTGATGAAGAAGGTAGTGAATGATATCATGAAATTTGGTACAGTTCAGCGTGCAATTCTGGGGGTATCTATACAAGAAGTTACTCAAGAATTATCGGAGCAAAAAGGTTTGGATAATTTAAAGGGTGTGTATATTGCAGACGTCGTTTCTGGAGGTGCTGCCGACAAAGCAGGTGTAAAAAAGGATGATGTTATATTAAAAATAAATGGTGATGAAGTAAATTCATCTTCCAAATTGCAGGAGAAAGTAGGCGAGTATCGTCCAGGCGATAAAGTTACACTTACCATCAAACGTAAAGGTAAAATAATTGAAATACCAGCTACTTTATTGTCTAAAGATGGTTCAGCAAAATTAGAAACCGTTGCAAAATCGAGTGCTACAGAATTTCAAGGTGTAGCATTAGTAAACACTTCCCGAGAAGAACGAACAAAACTGGGTATCAAATCTGGAGTAAAGGTGGAGAAAATTGAAACGGGTGCATTTAAGAATGCAGGTATACCTAAAGGATTTGTAATCACGCACATAAACAATGAGCCAGTGTATTCGGCTCAAGGAGCTGTAAGTGTTTTAGAGTCACTGAAAGGCAGTATCGTTATCGAAGGGATACTCCCTGGATCTGGTGAAAAGATTTACGCCGTAAAATTACCTAAAGAAGAAACGAAATCAGAGGAATAAACAGTTGATTAATCTTCTATGATAGTTGGTGGCTTTGAAAAACCAGAATTCCAACCAGCAGATTCATCGTCGTCGTCATTACCAAACTGATCAAATCCGGAGCTGGGTTTACTAAACCCGGCTCCTGGGTCATTAAACCCACCCGAATGGTTGTTTGACGAAGAGTCAAATCCAGCACCAGCGCCAAATCCTGTACCCATATTTGGTGGATTGAATATGGGATTATTTGAATATCCACTTGGTGGCCCGTCAAACGGTGAGGGTGAATCATCAGGTGCATAATATTCAGCGTCACTATTCATTTTAGAACCTACAGTATGAACCGTAAACGACGCCGTTGGCGCTCCTCCTTGATATTCGGAATTTTGAGATCGGATACTTTCTCGTTCGTAAGAGGATAAATCTTGGAATTTAGAAAACTCACCTACAAATTTACAGAATGCGGATCCCACAGAACCGTGACGATTTTTCGCGATAATTACCTCTGTTAATCCTTGAATTCCATAGTCGATTTCTCCATCTGCCGCGGCTCTGCCTGCTGAATCGGCTGTTTCCATACCCATTTTTGCATAGTATTCGTTTCGGTATAGGAACATTACCATATCCGCGTCTTGTTCAATAGATCCTGATTCACGCAAGTCGGATAATTGAGGACGTTTATTTTGTCGTTTTTCAACTTCACGACTCAACTGTGCCAATGCAATTACAGGAATACTTAATTCTTTAGCAAGTGCTTTAAGTGATCGAGAAATAAATGCAATTTCTTGTTCTCGATTACCTGGACCTTTGGTTTCATGTCGCAAAAGCTGAAGGTAATCTACCACAACCATATCCAAACCGTGTTGTGAATGCACTCTTCGGCACTTGGCATTTAAGTCAAAGATGGACAACTGAGGAGTATCATCGATGAAAATTTTTGCAGAACTAAGATTGTTTGTTTCGGTAGTGAGTCGTTCCCATTCTTCTTCGGTTAGGGTACTTTTTTTAATTTTCTCACCTTGCACCATGGCTTCAGCAGAGATCAAACGATTTACTAACTGAATATCTGCCATTTCAAGAGAGAAGATCATAACACTCTTTTTATGATCAACTGCGGCATTTCTTACTAAACTTAAAGCAAATGCCGTTTTACCCATTGCAGGTCGAGCTGCTAGGATTACGAGATCGGAAGGTTGCCATCCCCCGTTAATTCGATCAATATCTCCGAAGCCGGAAGCAACACCGGTAACTCCATTGTTTTCGGAGGATCTTCTCGCGTCGATTTCTTTCAATGAGGTATTGATTAGCATAGAAATTTCTTGGAAATTTCGTTTCAGACCTGCATTTTTAATTTCGTAAAGTTTGGACTCTGACTCATCGAGTAATTCGAACGCATCTTTGGAGTCATCGTAGGCTTCGTATTGAATTTTACCGGTGACGTCGATGAGGGAACGTTGAATAAATTTTTGGGTTAAAATTCGGGAATGGTATTCAATATTTGCGGCTGAAGAAACTTTGTTAGTGAGCTGAGCTAAATAAAAATATCCCCCAGCAAGTTCCAATTTGCCATGATTTTTAAGATAGTTGGAAACGGTTAAAAGGTCGATTGCCATAGACGCGCTCTGATAAAGCGTTTGAATGGCGCGAAATATTTCTTTGTTTTGGGGATTGTAAAAATGGTCTGGAGATAAGATGTCAATTACCTGATGGATTTTATCTTTTTCAAGCATCATGGCACCCAACACTGCTTCTTCTAATTCTACAGCATTTGGTGGCATTCTGCCGTCGCGATCGCGCAAAAATTCGGCTGGTACAACTTTCTTCTTTCGGTTATTGGAGGTGTACTGTTCTTCCATAGGACTTTCAAAGTTAGGGCATTTTGGTGCCAGTTAGCCAGGTAAAAGAGGAAATAGTTTTTCACAAAACGATGAAGTGAGGGGATAAA
>CAYPYX010000015.1:43103-46282 GCA_964415065.1 uncultured Rhizobium sp. | reverse complement strand
CTACTTCTGTGCCTTCCAGTAAAATAGCCAAGCAACCGGGATGAAAATTACATTGGGAAGCCAAACCGCCATTTGAGGTGGCAAAACGCCTGTTGCACCTAAACTGATGAAATATTTGCTGAAGAATAGAAAAAATAATATTACAAAGATTCCAATTCCAAGCGAAATTCCTAATCCTCCCCGTGTTTTCCGTCCCGCAACCGACACACCGATGGCAATCAATATAAATGTGCTAAAAGGTGAAGCATACCTGCGATACAATTCAGACCTTAAACCATTAACATTGGGGGAACCTCTCTCCTGCTCTTTCACAATAAATACTTCTAACTCCGACTGATTCAAACTTTGAACATCCTCAACTCTGAAAAAGAAATTCTGTGGATTGAACCCAATATTAGTGTCTAAATAGGGCAAATTCTGAACATTTTGATTCCCATTGGGTAAAAATTCACGCAGAGTCACCATTTCTAAACGCCAACTTTTCGCCTGCCGATCCCAACGAATAAAGCGACCAAACATGGAACTCTTCATTTCCGTGCCCTTGTATTCTTCAACCGTAACTCCAATTCCCGTAGAATCATGATTGCTGAAATACTCCATATACATCACCACGCCTGGCTTAATTTGTCGATAAATCGCACTTCTCGCTTCCGACCAATAATCCCGCAAATACGTATTTTCAAATTTTACCCGCTGTTTATCCGTAATCGGAATAATCCAAGCATTCAGCATGTAGCTTCCCCATGCCATAAAGGCACCCACGACCATAAACGGTCGGAAGATCCGCATAAGCGACATTCCACCGGCAAGCATGGAGATTATCTCCGACCTCGAGGCCAATCGGGACGTAAGATAAAGTACAGATATGAAGATGAATATGGGACTAAAGGTATTGATTAACGTGGGAATAAAACTCACATAATAAACCGTAATAATTTCGTCGATAGGTGCATTCCGTTTGAGGAAATCATCCAATTTTTCTGCCACGTCAAAGATGATAATAATGACAACAAATAAGAAAATCGTCACCAAAAAAGTTTTGATGAACTTTCCAGCAATGTAGCGGTCCAATTTGTTGAAATTACGATTCAGCCAGTTCATTTTGGGGGATTTATTTTCCTTTTCGGGGGATGTTTATTCTTTACTAGAATTATTACAATTTTCGGTTAATTGTTTTCAGGATAGAGGCTTTCCAAATATGGAATTCATTATTCAATATTTGCTTTCTAGCTTCCCGAACCAACCACAAATAAAATTTCAAATTATGCAAACTTGCAATCATCGGTCCCAACATTTCTCCAGCAGCGAATAAATGACGCACATATGCAAAAGTGTATTCAGGGGTAATTAACGAATCAATTGGGGTAAACTCCTTTTCCCATTTTTTATTTCGGATGTTTACTTGACCTTCACGGGTAAACATCATACCGTTTCTTCCGTTGCGTGTGGGCATGACACAATCAAACATATCCACTCCCATGGCGATGGACTCAAGTATATTTTCAGGAGTACCTACACCCATCAAATAACGAGGTTTATCGTAAGGGAGAATGTTGCACACGAGTTCGGTCATGGAGTACATGTCTTCATGCGGCTCTCCTACCGACAATCCGCCAATGGCGTATCCACCGGCTTCGTGTTTGCACACATATTCAGCACTTTGTTGGCGTAAATCCGGATAAACACTTCCTTGAACAATAGGAAAAAGTTCCTGATGATGTCCGTACAATGGATCTGTTTCGTGATACCGTTTCATGCATCTATCCAACCAACGATGAGTCATGTGCATGCTATTTTTTGCATATTCTTTTTCACATGGATACGGAGTACATTCGTCGAATGCCATGATGATATCTGCACCCAAAACGCGTTGAATATCCATTACATTTTCTGGAGTGAAAATATGTTTGGACCCATCGATATGGCTTTTAAAGGTTGCTCCTTCTTCTTTAAGTTTACGCGTGCCTGAAAGTGAATATACTTGATATCCACCGGAATCTGTTAGCACCGGGCGATTCCATTGTGAAAATCCATGAATTCCACCAGCAGCTTGCATAACATCTAATCCTGGGCGCAAATACAAATGATATGTATTTCCCAAGATGATATCTGCATTTACTTCATTTTCTAAAGCAGATCTGTGCACACCTTTCACCGTTGCGGCAGTGCCAACGGGCATAAAAATAGGAGTTTCAATTACCCCATGATCGGTTTCAATTCTTCCTGCCCTCGCTTTAGTGAAGGGATCTTTATGCTGTAATGTAAAATTCAATTTTGTGCCATTAAGGTAATGGAGAACAACCGAGGGAATATGGCACTCATTGAACCTGAATAATAACTTTCGGGTACACGCACCAATGCGTTGTTCAATCCGTTCGACATTTTTAATTCAATTGACATATCTACGTATTCCATGCGGAATTCAAATCCACAACCGAATTCGTAATAATACGTATCCGCTTTTATTGCCACTAAAGGCTTGGATGCACCTATTACCGTGCCTTCCATACTTTGAAAATCGTGCGACCATCTAACCCCTCCTACTACAAAAAATCCCGTATTGTTCGGCATATCTGATCGATACTTTAAGGTTAAAGGGATATCCAGTGAAATGGTTTCTATTTTTAAGGTTTGGGTGGGGGTATATTTCCAATCAAAATCAATATTCCGATTATGCAACTGCAGCATAGTGAGCATTTTTAGCTCCCATTGACGCATAATTCGCATGGCAACACTTCCTCCAAATCCACCGCCTAATTGACCTTGAGGACGAATATTAATTAGAGAATCGTTACGTTGCCAAAAAACCGGATCTAACTGCATCTTCATTTTTGCTTGAGTTCCAGAAAATGCAATACCCCAAAAGAATCTCTTTCTGTAAATACGGTTTGGATCTCGTGGTGTGTTGTTTTCGTTTATCCAACGAGGTGATCGTGAATCAGTGTATAATCGAGGCGAACCTGATTGGTTCAACATATCTTGTGATTCTATTTCAGTGATAGTAGACAATGCCGACCACAACTCAAGTGATTGCAGATTTTGACCGTCGCGAATGGATTTGATTCTTGACAAATCAGCAAAAGATACTGTTTGCAATGGCTCAACTCGAGTTAATTCATCATTTCCGTTGCTTCCAGTTGAATTTATTTGAACTGATTGAACATCCGTCTGCACAGATT
>CAYPYX010000015.1:0-43003 GCA_964415065.1 uncultured Rhizobium sp. | reverse complement strand
GCAAACACCCATCCCACAAAAAAGACATTAAACGCTATGTATTGCAAGAATTTCAATGAATCAAACGGTTATTCTTCAGAGTTACTACGAATCTCGTTAAGTGTATATTTTTCGAATTACGTATATTAAAGCGAGTATAATTTAACTTTGGTTAGGTGTATTTTAATGTAAGTCAAATAGAAATTTACGCTCGTGAAATTTACTTTTGACAATGATATAAAGTACAAATCCCAAAGGTAAGACTTTTGTAGGAAACTTGACTAAATCCAGACAATTTTGCTACCTGAACAAACGCTTCTCCTTCTGGAAATGCAGCAACACTTTGAGGCAGATAGGTGTATGCAGTAGCATCTTTGGATATCAATTTACCTAAAGGTGGTAAGATATATTTGAAATAAAACCAATACAATCCACTAAATATTGGGTTCGTAGGTTTTGAAAACTCTAAAACAGCTAAACTTCCTCCTGGTTTTAATACACGGCACATTTCGGCCATCCCCTTTTGAAGATTTTCAAAGTTTCTAACACCAAAACTTACTGTCGCTGCGTCAAATTCACCATCTTCAAATGGTAAATTTTCAGAATCCGCTTGAATCAAAGTAATTCTATCGGTTAAATTCTTTTGAGCCAATTTAATATCTCCTTTATCCAACATCCCCCGAGAAATGTCCACTCCAATTACTTTTAGTCCTGGAATTTTAATCAATTCAATAGCCAAATCCGCGGTTCCGGTTGCAACATCGAGTACTTTTTGTGCTCCGGTTTTAGCAATGGTTTTACGTACCTTTTTTCGCCACGAGTAATCGATACCCAACGATAAAAAATGATTTAAAAAATCATAATTCCCAGAAATGTTATCGAACATTTCCTCGACTTGTTGTTTCTTTGAACTGTCGGACTGGGGATTGGGTTTAACTATTGTGCTCAAGGTTGCTAAAATTTTCTGCAAATATAGGGTTAATATTTGGGCAACTTACATAGAAACCGACGAGTTACGTTGAAAAAACGTCACGAAAATTTGCAATAAATACAAAAATGAACGTAAAGGAAGCCACATACTTAGGAAGCTGGGAAAAATCAGCCGAAATGCCACATACCACCTTACCCGAATTTGCTTTTATCGGGAGAAGTAACGTTGGAAAATCGTCGTTAATCAATATGGTTACTCAACGTCGTGAGTTGGCTAGAACCAGTTCTAAACCTGGAAAAACACAAACATTAAACCTTTTCAAAATCAACGATATCCTTCAAATTTGTGATTTGCCCGGTTATGGTTACGCGAAAGTATCCCAAACAAATCGGTTCAAATTCTCTACCATGATCAAGTATTACTTGAAAAATCGTCCGAATTTGTATTGTTTATTCGTTTTAGTGGATCTCAGAATTCCACCACAAAAAATAGATATTGAATTCATCAACGATTGTGGAGCCGATGGAATTCCCATGGTAATTGTTGGGACAAAAGCCGATAAACTAAAGGAGAACATCATAGAAAAAAGCGTTAACGATATTAAAGCAGAACTATTAAAAGATTGGGAAGAATGTCCCCCATTCATCATCAGTTCTTCAGAAACGTTATTGGGCCGCGAAGAAATTTGGGATGTGATTCAGACCAGCATGAAAGGTTAACTCATGAACGGTTAATCTAAATCGACATGAAAGGTTAATCCAGACCCGAATTCAATTCTAATTCAAAAATAGAAAACGATAGCTTTCTTCAATTAATTCCTGCATCGGTGTTACGTGGTGATTCAATTTATCACCCAAATGATTTCGGAATTTTTCAGCTAATTCTTGAATTTCTGGGGATGTTTTTTTACCCGATAATTCAGTTCGCTGTGACAAAGCTTCCACCGCACACAACCATTCTATGGCCATAACATTCCGTGTATTTTCAATTACCCGCAATAATTTGGTAGCGGCATTTGCGCCCATAGAAACATGATCTTCTTGTCCGTTACTACTCACTATACTATCTACACTGGCAGGTGTACACAATTGTTTGTTTTGACTCACCAAAGCAGCTGCTGCGTATTGTGCAATCATGTAGCCTGAATCAATGCCTGCATTATCCGCCAGATAAGGACTTAAACCACGTTGACCACTTACCAATAAATAAATTCTGCGTTCTGCGATATTTGCCAACTCCGCTACGGCCATGGCTGCATAATCCAGGGTTAGCGCCAAAGGTTGTCCGTGAAAATTTCCCCCGGAAACAACTAAATTCTCATCCTCAAACACGTTGGGGTTATCCGTAACAGAATTCAGCTCCGTTTCCCATACCGAAAAACAATGTTCTAATGCGTTATAACTAGCCCCGTGTACCTGAGGGATGCAACGGAAACTGTAAGGATCTTGTACCTGAGACTTAGGCAAATGTGCAATTTCAGAAGTTTGAAGTAAGTTGAAAATCTCAGAAGCCGCTTGAATTTGACCAGAATGCGGGCGAATTCTATGAATCGGCGCAAAAAATGGCTCCATTCGGCAATCATAAGCATCCAACGACGCGCATGAAACCTTGGGCAACCAAGTTAATAAATTTTGAATTTTTCGATACGATTCCACCGCATGCGCCAACATAAATTGAGTGCCATTAATTAAACCCAAGGCTTCTTTGGGTCCCAAGGAAATGGGCTGCAACTGAGCGCTTTTCAACCAATCAGCGGCCGACAATTTTTCGCCATTAACACGCACGAATCCTTTTCCAATTAATGGAAGTACCATTTGCGACAACGGCGCTAAATCCCCCGAGGCTCCTAGTGAACCTTGTTCCGTTACACAAGGGATTACTTGGTGATTGAACATAAAGGCCAAACGTTCAAAAACTACCGGGCGAATAGCTGAAAACCCTTTGCTCATGTTCAACAATTTGAGCCACATCATGGCTTTAACCAGCTCGGGTTGCAATTCTGTTCCAACGCCTGAGGCGTGAGTAATGAGCAGATTTTCCTGTAATTGTTCTAGTTTATCTGGGGAAATTACCACATTCTGCAATGAACCAAAGCCTGTATTTACTCCATAAACTGGAGCTGAAGCATTTTCTAGATAGTTTTTTAAAAATGCTACACTCTTTTCCATACTGCTTCTTACGGAATCCGTAAGTTCAACTGATTGATTCAAAGCAGAAAGGGCTTGATTTAATGTATAATGTGGATTCATGAATGATTAAATTTTATTTGAGATGATTTTTGAAATTAAGAGGGTACCCCTAAAGAAACTTTATTTATGGTTTTTTAATAAAATGAATACTAAAACTAATTTAAATTATTGGTTTTTATTTAATACCGATGGAACATTCGCAGTTTCTAGGGTAGATTGTTCACCAGAAACAAGATTCTTCAATGTAACTTGTCCATTTTGAATTTCATTTTCCCCGAGAATGATGGCCCAACCGAATTTTTTTGCATTGGCATAATCCAATTGCTTCTTCAATTTTACTGCACCTGGATAAATTTCAACAGAGGCTAGATCCAAAGAACGCAAACTACGAGCCAGATTCGCAGCAACTGGGAATGCCGATTCATCCATACAGCAAATTAATACTCCATTGATATGACTATTCTCTGGAAATAAATCCCCTGCCTCTAAGGTGTCGTAAATTCGATCTAACCCAAAGGAAACTCCAACTCCAGAAACATCCTTAAGACCAAATACTCCGGTCAAATTATCGTATCTACCTCCTCCTCCAATGCTTCCAATCTTAAAATCTTGGGGAATTCGCTCATCTGTGGTAACTACTTCAAAAACACAACCTGTGTAATAGCTTAATCCTCGAGCCAATCTCAAATCAAACTGTAATTCACATCCCGATTGCTTCAATGCGCCATCAACCAATGAAAATACCGATTTTAAATCTGCAATTCCTTTATGCAACGACTCATTCTGAATAGGAGAATATCCTTCAAGAGCTGTAATCAATTCATTAAAATCCTGCAATTGAGCCGTCGCGCAAATCCAATTCCAAGCATCCAAACTATGCGACAAACCGCGATCCGTCAATTCTTTTGCTACACCCTCTTGTCCAACCTTATCAAATTTATCGATGGCAACCATGAAAGAGTTCCAATTTTCTTGACTTCCCAAAATAGGTAAAAACGCATCTAATATTCCGCGGTGATTAATTCTGACAGCTACCTTGAGATTCAATTTATCGAAGACTTCCAAATACATTTCGACTAGCTCTGCCTCCGAAACGGTTGAATTTGAACCCACTACATCGATATCACATTGCCAAAATTCACGGTATCTTCCTTTTTGGGGACGATCGGCGCGCCAAACAGGTTGCATTTGAAAGCGTTTGAAAGGAAAAGTAATTTTATCACGATTCATAACAACGTGTCGCGCTAAAGGCACGGTTAAATCGTAACGTAATCCACGATCGGAAATACTGGAAACCACCGATTTTGAGTCTTTTTCTGCCAATGCTGAATCCGATGCTTTGGCTAAAAAATCCCCGGAATTCAACACTTTAAATAAAAGTTGATCTCCTTCATCACCATACTTTCCTTGCAAGGTGCGAAGGTTTTCTAATGCAGGTGTTTCAATTTGACCGAAACCATGCGACCTAAATACCTGTTCCATAATGTTTAGAATGAAACGGCGTTTAGACATCATGTCTACACCATAGTCGCGTGTACCGGATGGCAAGGAGGGTTTTTCCATGCCGCAAAGGTAATAAAGTTTGGTTTGGGGTTAAAGAATTACTTACCTGAAAGTTGTTTCAAGTGTTCTTCTAACTCATCTTCTGCACCGGGAGTGTAGCCTTGGTGAGTGTAAACTACTTTCCCATTTCCATCAACAATAAATGTCATTGGAGGATTGTTTACATTCATAGCTCTAGCTAAATCTTGGTTTTCGTCGAGAATAATTTCATACGACCAACCTTCTCCTAAAACTTTGGGCTTCACTTTTTTCACATTTCTAGCATCATCGATACTTACTGCAATTAGCTTCATGTTGTAATTTTCCTGCCAATCAGCGTAGTGTCCATCGATTGCTTGCAATTCCTTGATGCATGGACCGCACCAAGTTGCCCAAAATGAAATCACATTAATTTTACCCGAATCGATAACACTCTTGAAATCAATTTTTTCTCCGTTGATATTTTTTACAGAAACAGAGGGAACAGACTGAGCGAATAATGAGCTACTTACTAAAGCTACCAGGGCAACGATTAATGATTTCATATACGATGTGCAATTATACTATTTTATGTGTCAACTTTCAAAATGTATGCCAAAAAGCATTTTGGGTTATTTAAATTCAGACGCCGTTAAAATTTCGCCGTTTGTTGCAATTTGAATTCCTCTAACACCTGCACCCTCTGCGCATTTCACATCGCGATCTCGGTCCCCAAACATCACACTCAATTCCGGATCGATTGAATATTTGTGAATGGCTTTCTCTATCAATAAACTTCCCGGTTTTCTACAAAAGCAAATTCCGCTGTGTTCCGGATGATGAGGACAAAAATAAAAATCCGTTATTTCAAATCCCGCTGCTATACATTTCCCTTGTAAATATTGATGAATGGCATCTACTTCAGAAGCGGGGTAAAGTCCTTTAGCAATCCCTCCCTGATTCGTTACAATAATGATTTTATACCCTTCATCGTACCAGGTTTTCATCTTCTCTAGGATTGTGGGCAAAATATGGAATTCTTCAAGTGACTTTGTATAGTCGCCTGGATCATGATTTATTACACCATCTCGGTCTAGAAACAAGGCTTTATTTTTTCGGGGGATTTTTTTACTGTTTTGGGGGATGTCCATACTGCTCGAATTCAAATCCATGTTTTCAGCGTTAATAATTCAAAGTTAGTGGAATCCGTCCCCAAAATTTGCAAAGATTCTGTACTTTTGTAAAATTATTCTACCACCATGAGTCCGTACCTGGTTATCATCCCTACTTACAACGAAATTGAAAACATTCAACGCATGATTGACACGGTCATGGCATTACCTAAAGCCATTGATTTATTGATCGTTGACGACAATTCACCAGACGGCACCGCGGGAGTAGTCAAATCGAATCAATCAAAATATTCCGATCGACTACATATTCTTGAACGACAAGGGAAAAATGGTCTAGGTACAGCTTACATTGCAGGATTTCACTGGGCATTAGAGCGAAACTACGATTATATCTGTGAGATGGATTGCGATTTTTCTCACCCGGTAGACCAACTTCCCAAACTTATTGAAACTTGCGAAACCAATTCCAATATTGATGTTTGCGTGGGTTCTCGATATGTAGGAGGTGTTGTGAATGTTGTAAACTGGCCCATGGGTAGAGTACTCATGAGCTATTACGCTAGTAAATATGTTCAATTCATTACAGGATTAAAAATAGCGGATACCACAGCAGGTTTTGTTTGTTACAAGCGAAAGGTTTTAGCAGAGATGGGAATTGACCAAATTAAATTCCGCGGTTATGCGTTTCAAATCGAAATGAAATTCCGGGCTGTTCGCAAAGGATTTAAAATTGCGGAACATCCCATTATTTTTACGGATAGAACTGCAGGAACATCGAAAATGAGCACAAAAATTTTCCGTGAAGCGTTATTTGGTGTACTTGAATTAAAAATAAAGAGTATCTTTAACAAGATTTAAAAAATCCAAATTGTGAGTGCGAAAATGAACAACGTCAAAAACCGTATTTCCCGAAGTTTCTTCGGAATGTTTTTGGTTTTGTATTCATTCACTCAAACACCTTTATATCATCTGACTGGATTACCGGTTCTGGTTCAGCATTATCAAGAACATAAACGATTGAATGAAAATCAATCGAAAACCATATCATTTTCAGACTTTTTGGAATTGCACTATTTCGGCAATGAAGCCAATATGCACCCAGAACACCAACCACTTCCCTTTAAATTAGTGAACCTAAACGCACACTCGATTTTTTGTGGGGAACTGGAACCTGTTATGATTCCCAAACAAGTTGAACCCCATCTGACTCCTTCAAAACCCATTGTAAAGCATGATTTTCCATTGGGTTTGGCACACGGAGTTTGGCATCCCCCAAAACAAGCCTAATTATTTCAATGCCTATATCGGGCATTACCTGAACCGTCTAGTTCAGTTATTTCCTCGTATTCTAAACAGGGAAAAACGGTTCAACCACAATTGCATTTTGCATTATTTGAACTTCGAACGGTGTCCAATTCTGAATTTATCAGCCTAACTAGAATTGAAGCAATCCATAGTAAAATTGCTGGTTAAACTGAAAATTTACGACATCACAGTACACTTTGTTAAAATTGTTTTAGCAACTCCTTGAATTGCAATCTTTCGAAATTTCGAAAAAATTATTTCCCGATTCACATTAGGATCTATTCATTAAACCAAAATTAAAAAATGCTTCAAAAAATCATATCCTATTCCTTGAAAAATAAAATAATCGTTCTGTTTGGAACGTTGATTTTAGTCGGTATTGGAATTAAAAGCACCTTAGAACTGCCCATTGACGCAGTTCCCGATATTACCAATAACCAAGTTCAAGTGATTACAACATCATCCTCATTGGGAGCAGGAGATGTTGAGAAATTGGTAACTTTCCCTGTAGAACAAAACTTGAGTAACATTCCCGGTTTACAAGAGATGCGAAGTTTTTCGCGTTTCGGACTGAGTTTAGTTACTTTGGTCTTCTCCGATGAAACCGATGTATATTGGGCGCGACAACAAGTTAGTGAACGGCTCGCGAATGTAAATTCTCAATTGCCTCCAGGTGCCGATATGCCTTACTTAGCACCCGTTTCATCCGGATTAGGTGAGATTTATCAATACACATTGAAACCGAAAAAGGGGTTTGAAAATCATTTTACCTTGATGGAACTTCGTACCGTTCAAGATTGGCTGGTTCGAAAACAATTGTTGGGGGTTAAAGGAGTTGCAGACGTTTCCAGTTTCGGCGGAGAAGTAAAACAATTTCAAATCAATATTCTTCCTGAAAAATTAAACGCTCACAATATCGGTATTGATGAGTTAATTTCAGCAGTCGAAAAAAGCAATCAAAATACGGGTGGATCCTACATAGAAAAAAATGCACAAGCACTTGTAATCACTACTGAAGGATTGCTTAAAAGTAAAGAAGAAATAGAATCCATACCCATCAAATATACTTCCTCTGGAAATCCTGTAAGCATTTCTGATGTGGCTACAGTATCACTAGGAGCAGCCAAAAGATACGGTGCCATGGCATTTAACGATGAAGGTGAAGTGGCAGGTGGAATCGTAATGATGTTGAAAGGCGAAAATAGTCGCGTTGTTATTGATAACATCAAACAAAGAATTGACCGAATCCAAGAGAACTTACCAGAAGGATTAGAAATAGTACCATTTCTAGACCGAACCAAAATGGTGAATAGCGCGATTCATACTGTAGTGAAGAATTTATCGGAAGGTGCACTCATTGTTATTGGTATTTTAGTTTTGATCCTTGGAAATTTTAGAGCAGGTTTTATAGTTGCTAGTATCATACCCTTAGCGATGTTGTTTGCTATTACATTAATGAATGTATTTGGCGTAAGTGGAAATCTGATGAGTTTGGGCGCTTTGGATTTTGGCTTGATTGTAGACGGAGCCGTAATTATCGTTGAAGCCATTATTCATCAATTTGTGGTTTCCAATAAAATTGAGGACAGAAAATCGAACTTAACTGATGAAATTTCGTCGGAATCTAAAACTACTTCTGAATCAAAAACCAAATACAAATTTCAACCAAACAATAGTACATCATCCCTCACGGCTGGTGCGGAAGGCGTAATCGAAAAAACTTCCTCCAAAATGATGAACAGCGCTGCTTTTGGACAATTAATTATTCTAGTAGTTTACCTACCCATTTTTACTCTGAATGGCATTGAAGGTAAAATGTTTATCCCAATGGCCCAAACTGTTATTTTTGCTTTAATTGGGGCCTTTTTATTGACATTAACTTACGTACCGGTAATGTCTGCATTGTTTTTTAAAAATGGGAATCCCAAAGAGTTAAAAATTACCTCTACCCTATTTGAAGCCATTCAACTTCGCTACTCCAAGATTCTAAAATCGGTTTTTCGCAGACCCAAATGGTTGTTATTCCCATTAGGCGGACTCTTTGTTCTGGGGATGTGGATGCTGTCGCAACTCGGAGGTGAATTTATACCCAGTATTGAAGAAGGTGATTTCGCCGTTGAAAGTCGATTAATTACGGGAAGTAACATTCACAAAACCTTGGAGTTAACCCAAAAAGCTGCGGGAATATTAAAAAAGAATTTCCCCGAAGTAAAAATGGTGGTAACCAAAGTAGGTAGTGGTGAAATCCCAACCGACCCTATGCCCATGGAAGCGGCCGACATGATGATTATCCTGAAGGATCAATCGGAATGGACCAGTGCAAAAACCTTTGATGAATTATCAGAAAAAATGAGTGCCTCCATTTCGTCTGTAACAGGATTGTCTACCGGTTTTCAATACCCAGTGCAAATGCGATTCAACGAATTAATGACCGGAGCAAAACAAGATGTAACGATTAAAATATTCGGCGAAAACTTAGATTCTTTGACCCAATACGCTCATAAAATGTCTGATTTAGTCAGACAACTTCCCGATGCTATAGATGTATACACAGAAAGCATGGTTGGAATGCCTCAAATAGCCATAGAATTCGATCGTTATGCAATGAGTCGTTGGGGAATCAATATTCAAGATGCCAACAACTATATAAATTCCCACTTGGCGGGTGCGAAAATTGGACAACTTTTTGAGGATGAAAAACGATTTGATTTGGTGATTAAAATGAATAAAACAAACCAAGAGCCTGTTTCCATTGACGATATAAAGAATTTACTCATTCCCACACCCCAAGGTGAGCGAATCTCTTTAGATCAGATTGCTAAAATCAAAGTAGTAAATGGAATCAACCAAATTCAACGCGAAGAAGCTAAACGAAGAATCATTGTTGGATTTAATGTTCGAGGCTCGGATGTTGAGGGTTTAATTAAAAGTCTGCAAAACAAAGTAGATCAAGGATTACAACTGCCTCCAGGTTATTACATTACCTACGGTGGTGCATTCGAAAATTTACAAAAAGCGAAAAAAACTCTGTCTATTGCAGTACCTATTTCGCTGGTATTGATTTTTGCCATTTTGTATTTCTCCTTCCATTCCATAATACAAGGAGTATTGATTTTTACCGCCATTCCGCTGTCGGCAGTAGGTGGAATTTTAGCGTTGTATTTTCGGGATATGCCCTTTTCTATTTCAGCAGGCATTGGATTTATTGCATTATTCGGGGTGGCCGTGCTTAATGGAATTGTACTTTTAACTGAATTTAATCACAACATGCAAAAGAGTCGACATGTTTTAAGAAATGTACTTTTGGGTGCATCCCATCGTGTTCGCCCAGTGTTAGTAACGGCCCTTGTGGCATCATTAGGATTTTTTCCCATGGCGATGAGCACCACCCCGGGATCGGAAGTACAGAAACCTCTAGCAACTGTTGTCATCGGTGGATTGATATTTTCAACACTTATCACTTTATTCTTGTTGCCATTAATGTACCATTTTGTTGAACTCCGCAAGCAAAAGAAAATGAAACATACAGAAAATGGAAATCAAATTGACGGGACTCACAATCCAAACGCAAATAACAGTCTGGGCCATTTGAATCAGCCACCGAATTTGAAGCCGTCGGTTAATTTCTCAGCCCTTCCCATCGTTGTATTTTTTGTTTATTTTTTCGGGGGATGGCCATACAGCTCGGCAAAAATAGTGGCCGTACAATCATCGAATTTAGTGGCGGTTCAATCATTGAATTTAGCAGCAGTTCAATCATCGAATTCAGTGGCGGTTCAATCATTGAATTTGGTCAAAGTTCAAGCGCAACGTTCACATGATGTTCAATCGCACAGTTCAGTTGCTAATCAATTGGTAAAACCTTTGGATTTCACCAAGGCACAAGCTATTTATAACAGCAATTTGACCAATAATCCCCCAAAAAAATCGATCACATTGAAAGAATGTATTGAATTAGCCAAACAAAATCATCCGGAAATCCAGGTCATCAAAAACGAAATTGAACAGTTAAAAGAATTGGAAAAAATCCGTGTTTGGGGAGGAACCACCTCCATTAATGCGCAATTGGGACAGGTAAATAGTTGGTATTCAGACAATCAATTTTCCACTCAGCAACAAATCAACAATCCATTATGGGTAAAGTCGCAATCGAAAGAATCCAAAACGCTGAGAGAATTGCAAGAAAATCGCGGAGAACAACTGTCGATTCAAATCGAATATCAGGTAGCGGTTTTATTTCAGGAAATAGTGTATTTAAAAAACGAAAAATACTGGTTAAACCAGATGGACAGTTTGGCACAGTTAGCTTGGAAAGTTGCACAAAATCGCATTTCTACTGGTGGAAGTAATTCTTTAACGGAATTACCCATACAAGTTCAATTAAATCAAGTTACGCTGATGAAGCTGCGCAATCAAATGTCATTATCTGAAAAAGAAATTCAATTGTCGAATTGGATAAAAACATTCCCATTGCCTGATTTATCGGGTGAGTTTAACGACCTTCAACCCATAAAAGAACTAACTCAAGTTCTTAGTTTCGAAAATGGTTTTAAGAAACAATCTCAACTTCAAATACAACTGGAAGTCCAAAAATATCAACAAATTAAAATGTCGATGGCACCAAGTTTACAAGTTGGTTATGTAAATCAATCGTTTAATGGATATCAAAACATCATGGGAACCGAACGCTTTTTCAATACGAGCAATCGTTTTCAAAGCGTACAAATTGGTATTTCAGCACCATTGTTCTTAAACGGGAATCAACGCAAATTAAAGGCTCAAAACAAAGCCATTGAAGGTTCAAAATTGCAACTGCAAAACAGAGAATGGGAATGGCAATTGCTAAAATTACAGCATCGAGCTCGTTTGAACGCTCTGGAAGAGCGAGTTCAAACGGATATCCCTCCCATGGAAAACTTACTCAATCAATCGAAGCAAATAGCACTTCAACAAATGCAATTGCAACAACTAAATGTGACTGAATTCAGTCGATTGCTTCAGCAAATACTAGAACTAAATCAGTCCATTAATCAAACAAAATTTGAATATCAAATGGAGTTAATCAAAGATCAATTATACTTTTCTAACACAAATAATTAAAAATCAAATCCAACCATGAAATCATTAAATAAAATCATATGTACTCTGATCCTGGTTATCAGTTTATTCTCTTGTAATTCCAATTCGAATTCTACGGATACATCCGCCAATTCTGAATATGCTGATTCGAATCAAGATTCCCGAGAACTTTTCAGTTTGTCGAAGGAGCAGCTCCAATCTTTGAAAATGGATTTTACATCCCCCGAAAAAGTGCAACTCAACACAGAAAAAGTGGTGAATGGCATGGTTATGGTTGACCCCAATGCCTCTATAGAAATTCATGTACCTTATGCGGGATATTTAAAAAAAGTAAGTTTGTTAGATGGACAATCCGTTACCGCTGGCCAAGTAATTGGAACAGTAGAAAATCCCTACTTCTTAGAGGTTCAACGAGATTTCATTCAAAGTCGAATCGATTTAAGTAAAATAAAATCCGAATACGAGCGTTTTCAAAAATTGTGGAATACGAAATCGATTAGTGAAAAGGAATGGATTGATGCAAAAACTCAATTTGAATCAGCTCAACTGAAACATCAAAGTTTGCGTCAATTATTAATTTCATTTCATCTACAACCCGATAAAATTCATGCCGAAAATCTAAGTTCTCAGGTACCTCTGTTATCTCCAATTTCCGGCAAGATCACTGAGACGAATGTGAACAACGGGAAATTTTATCAACCGGATGAACGGGTTGCAAAAGTGATTAATTTCTCTACTGCATATTTGGAACTTACTGCATTTGAGCGCGACAAAAGCCGCATCCGAATAGGAGACCAGATCCAGGCCGCTGAAATCGAAAATTCTGCTGCTGTAATTAATGCGGTAGTTTCATCGATCGATCCAAGTATTGCGAATGATGGTTCATTTAAAGTTATTGCAAAAATTAAATCTTCTGATTTCAATTTAGTAAAAGGGATGCATGTTCAAGCCAAAATTTCAGGTGTAACTGAAACTGTTTACCGTTTACCCAAAACCTGTTTAGTAGGCAATCCTGATGAGCCCAAATTATTACAATGTGTTTCTTCAAATCAGTTCCAATTGATAGGTATAACATTAATGAAAGAAGATGAACACTTCATTTATTTTCAATTAAAAAGTGCAGAAGAATCTGAAATTAAATACGTTAATAATGGCGCTTATGATATTTACATGGAAATGTTGAAAGAATAAGTAGGAAATATTCATAATTCCGTTTTAAATTTACCTTATGAAAGGCACAAAATTTTTCTGGGGAGTTCTATGCGCAGGAGTAATTGGATTTACTTCTTGTGGAACAATGCAACAACGGGAACGTGGAGAACAGCGCGAATTCAAGTGCGGAACAACAACAGCCTCTTCAACGACTAACCGCAACTTAAAGACTCAGAAAGATCCGGTTGAAACGAATAACCACGACTTCAATAATCATACGCAATCCCGGGGTGTTTTCGGAATTTTACCCGATTCTGAAAAATCTACATCGAATTCTTTGACGCACCAAAATGGCGCGGAAGTAAATACTGCCACAAAATCTAATAACTCGAGTAGTAGTTCGGAAAATACTTTCGCCTCAACGAGTTCTGCTTCTACTACAACACCTTTATTGGCAATGTCTGCAAACAAAAAACGTTCTTGGAGCTCTACCCGTTCTTGGAGCTCAATACTACCTAGTAAAACAGAACAAAAAGCTATTAAAGAATTCGTTAAATCTAAATTTACACCTAACTCCAAAAACCAACAAAATAGAGGCATCGACGCTGGCGATTTTCTACCGGTAGAAGGAATTATTTCCATATTGGCAGGGTTATTGGGATTGATAGCTGGTGCTAACATATTCGGATTGATTTTTGGAATTATTGCCGTTGTTTTTGGTATTTGGGGACGATTCAAACGATTTAATATCTTGGCTAAAATTGGATTTTGGATGGGTGTCGTGGTTTTAGCTTGGTGGTTACTTAGCGTTCTATTTGCTGGTATTTTCTAAGTGTCGAATTAGAACCTACTTCCTTCGTAAATATCAGCAAAGCTCAATTATTTTACCTACCTTTGCACTTCCGTTAATAATGGACCTAGAACCTCGAAGTTGCAAATATCATGATGCGCGTTTATTTCAAACGTCAAAATCGCGTGCACAAAGTGCAAACATTGTCTCAGTTAGAGTCAATGGAGGAATTAGTATGGATTGATCTTCAAAATCCAACCCCCTCAGAAATTGCCGATGTTGAGGCTAACTTCGAATTTAAATTTCAGTCGCGTCAGCAACAAATAGAGATTGAAAGTTCATCTCGTTACTTTGAGACCGACGATGAAATCATTGCCAATAGTAACTTTCTACAATTAGGAACGGCAGGAAACACCTTCATTTCTAATGCTGTTTCATTCATTCTTCAGGATGAAATTTTATTTACTTACCGCGATAACGATTTAACTGCTTTCTCGGATTGTGTCAAAAAAATAAAAGGTTCGGGTCGCTTTTTCCATTCAGGAAAGCAAATCATGGCAACCTTGCTGGAAGTGGGAGTAGATAACGACGCTGACTTATTAGAAAATTTGTCACGACAAGTTTCTGAGTTATCCAAAGAAGTCTCTTTTGGTGGTAATCCTGATGAAGAACTGATTTTGCGCATTTCACGGGTTCAAGAACAAACCATGGAAATTCGTCAAAATGCTGTGGATAAACAACGCGTACTTTCTGCCATTATCAAGAGTCGCGAATTTGAAGGCGATGACTACGAGCGATTAAGAATTGTAATTAAAGACATTAATTCATTGATCGATCATGCAAATTTTACATTCCAAAGATTGGAGTATTTGCAAAATACCTTCATGGGTTTGGTGAATATCGAGCAGAATAAGATCATTAAAATCTTTACCGTTGCAAGTGTTATTTTCATGCCTCCTACTCTTATTGCAAGTGTTTATGGCATGAACTTCGAACATATTTCCGCCTTCAAATGGGAGTATGGATTCTCCTTCTCCATACTTTTAATGATCATATCTTCATTGGGAACCTTGTATTTCTTCCGAAAACGAAAATGGCTTTGATTTGTTATAAGCTATTGTGAAGTCGGTCGTATTTTTTACTGCAAGCGTTATTTTATCTTTTTGGGGGATGTTAAACGCGTCAAATTTCATCACTGTGGTCAACGAACCCAATTTCACCAGCATTCGAGAAACCTATAAAAAAGCATTAACCAACGAAAAAAGTATCTCACAACTTAAAAAACTAACAGATGCCTTCCCGAAATCTGGTTTAGCTGTGGCATACAATGCAACTGCTTGGGCCTTGATGGCACGTGAAAGTAGCTGGATTCCAGATAAATTGGACTATGCATCTAAGGCCAATGATTTTCTGAATAAAAGTGTTCAATTAGATCCCAACAATGTTGAAATCCGATTTTTACGATTTAGCTTTCAGTGCAATTCTCCTGAAATGCTGGGGTATAAAAAACATCTCAAACAAGACAAAGAATATTTAATAAAAAATACGCCTCCAAATCACCCTTTAAAGGAAATCATGAAGGCGTATTATCAAAAATGTGCTTGTATTTCAGCTAGTGAAAAGAAAACACTGTTGGGATTATTGGATGCTGCTTAATTATGCACTCAGTTCTTCGTTTTCGATTGCCGCAATTCCGGGCAAAACTTTGCCTTCGAAGAACTCCAACAATGCTCCACCACCAGTACTCACATAGCTCACTTGGTTTTCAAATCCAAACTTATAAACAGCAGCAGCGCTATCACCACCACCGATTAAGCTAAATGCTCCACCTGTAGTTGCCTTTGCAACAGCAACAGCCACTGATTTTGTCCCATTTTCGAACTTCTCCATTTCAAACACTCCCATTGGACCATTCCACAAAATGGTTTGACTGTCTAAAATAACCTGAGCGAATTCTTCACTTGCTTTAGTTCCGATATCAAGACCCATCCAACCTGATTCAATTTGATTGCTTTCTGTATTTTTTGCGTTAGCATCAGCTGCAAACTTATCAGCAACAATTGAATCCACGGGTAAATAGATGTTCACTCCTTTTTCTTTAGCTTTCTTCAAAATATCGATGCACGTATCTAAGCGATCTATTTCACACAATGAATTTCCAATTTCACCACCTTGGGCTTTGAAGAAAGTATACGCCATTCCACCTCCAATAATGATGTTATTTGCAACGTTCAATAAATTTTCAACGATCAAAATCTTATCAGAAACTTTTGCGCCACCCACAATAGCGGTAAACGGACGTTCTGGGCTTTTTACCACTTTTTCCGCATTCGCTACTTCTTTACCCATAACAAATCCAAACGACTTTTTACCGGCAAAAAACTGAGCAATTACAGCGGTTGACGCATGAGCACGATGTGCAGTTCCAAACGCGTCATTTACATAAAATGTACCCAAACGGGCTAATTTTGATGCGAATTCTAAATCCCCTTTTTCTTCCTCCTTGTAAAAACGCAAATTTTCCAAGAGCAAAACATCACCTGCTTGCAACTCAGAAGCCAAGTTTACAGCTTCCTCACCGATGCAATCTGTTGCAAACTTTACTTCGGTATTAAGTAATGTAGATAAATGCGACACAATATGTTTCAACGAATACTTTTCGGTTGGACCTTCTTTTGGTCTACCTAGGTGACTCATAATGATTACACTACCACCATCTTGAATGATTTTTTCGATGGTTGGAACGGCAGCTCTCATACGGGAGTCATCAGTTATTTCAAATTGGTCGTTCAGAGGCACGTTAAAATCAACACGCACCAATACTTTTTCACCTTTAAAATTCTGTTGTTCAATACTGTTTTTCATATGTTGGGGGATGTTTATTCAGGATTTAGATGTTACTTAGGATTGCTTATTTTGAAACTTTTCAGAATTAATGCAATTGATTTAGATATTCTAAATAAACCTAAGATTATTGCAGTTGCTTCAATAAAGCGCTCATATCGGTTTCTTTGTGAAGAATTTCACTTAATCGATCAATACTTACACGTTCTTGTTGCATAGAGTCTCTGTAACGAATGGTTACATCGTTTCCAGCCAAGCTATCGTGGTCCACCGTTATACAGAAAGGAGTTCCTATAGCATCCATTCGGCGATAACGCTTTCCTATACTGTCTTTGTCTTCGATAAATACGTTGAAGTCAAATCGCAAATCATTGTATATTTTTTCCGCCAACTCGGGTAGTCCATCTTTTTTCACCAATGGGAGAATAGCACATTTAACCGGCGCGATAGCAGGATGAAGTTTAAGCACAGTTCGTGTGTCTCCTTCTACCTGTTCTTCAGTGAACGCTTGTGCCAAAGTAAGCAGGAACAAACGATCAAGTCCAATGCTGGTTTCCACTACATACGGAATAAAACTCTCGTTGGTTTCTGGGTCGAAGTAACGCAATTTCTTACCTGAAAATTCTTCATGACGGCCCAAGTCAAAATCCGTTCTAGAATGAATTCCTTCCACTTCTTTAAATCCAAATGGAAAATCAAATTCAATATCCACGGCCGCATTGGCATAATGTGCTAATTTGACATGATCGTGAAAGCGATATTTGTTACTGGGTGTGCCCAATGCTAAATGCCATTTCATTCGAGCTTCTTTCCAATAGTTATACCATTCCAATTCGGTTCCAGGCTTGCAGAAAAACTGCATTTCCATTTGTTCAAACTCCTTCATTCGCATGATGAATTGTCGTGCAACAATTTCATTTCTGAAGGCTTTACCCGTTTGAGCAATACCAAATGGAAGTTTCATTCGGCCTGTTTTTTGAACATTCAAATAATTCACAAAAATTCCTTGTGCGGTTTCTGGACGCAGATACAAAGCATCTTCTCCCCCTTCCAAGGCATTCATTTGTGTGCTATACATTAAGTTGAACTGACGAACATCGGTCCAATTTTTAGAACCCGAAATCGGACAAACGATGCCTTCTTTCTCGATTAATTCTTTGATTAGATTCAAATTGCCTGATTCCAAGCCTTCCTTTAAAATCGAATCCATTTCATCGATTTTTTGTTGGTATTCCATAACACGAGGATTGGTGGTTTTGTACATTTCTGCATCAAATGTATCACCGAATCTTTTCGCTGCCTTTTCAACCTCTTTTTGGATTTTCTGACGAATTTTTTCTTGATGATCTTCAATCAAAACATCTGCACGATAACGCTTCTTGCTGTCTTTGTTATCAATCATGGGATCATTAAATCCATCTACGTGACCACTTGCTTTCCAAACTTTAGGATGCATAAAAATGGCACTATCTAAACCAACAATATTTTGATTTAATCGCGTCATGGAAAGATACCAAAACTGACGAAGATTATTTCTCAATTCGGCACCGTTTTGTCCGTAATCATACACTGCCGCTAAACCACCGTAAATTTCACTACTTGGAAAAACAAATCCATATTCCTTGGCGTGAGAAACAATTTTGTCAAAAAGATTATTATCGCTCATAAATGCGACAAAGATACGTCAATAATCGCTGAACTGCTTGAAATTTTACGTAGTCATAACTTTGATTTATGAATAGAATCATCATCTTTGTGAAACATGCAAACAGTGGAGATATTTTGGTGGCAGATCCTATTGGGTTTTGTTCTTTCTGGAGCTCTGGGGATGGGAATATCCGCGTGGATATGGCAACAGAGAAAACAACGAGTATTGAAAAACCTAAAGAAACTCATTACTACCGAAGGGGAAACTTATGGCAATTCAGATTACAGTTTTCAAAACAGCACTAAAAAATCAACTGATGCGGTTTTTGGCACCGAAACTGAGACACGCAGTACAGTAGAATTGGCTGACCAAAATTCACATCCCCCGCAAACCATCAAAAGTATTCAAGCCAAAGACATTGAGGAAATGTTCAAAACTTTGTTTGAGGCTCGAAAACAAGAATTGCAGAGGCTGCAAACTTTAGAAAATTACCGCAGAGATTACATTGGTAACGTAGCGCACGAACTCAAAACCCCTCTTTTTTCTATTCAGGGTTACATAGAAACCATACTGGAAGATCCCGAAATGGACCCAGAATTACTCAAAAGTTTTCTAAAAAAAGCCAATAATAATGCTGAACGATTGGGCCAAATTGTTAGTGATCTCGATGCTATTACCAAGTATGAAAGTGGCTTTTTGAGTATTGAAAAGTCCGAATTCAATATGTTTGAATTGGTGAATCAGGTAATCGATGAATTGGAGATTCAAGCGAAACAGAAAGCCATCACTTTGTTTGCTACCTGTAAAACAGAAAATCCTCTGGTTTTGGGCGATCGATCTAGAATTAGACAAGTCTTGGTCAATCTGGGTTATAATTCGATTAAATACGGGAAAGATCAAGGCAATACCAACTACACCATTTATGCTACTGGGGCGAAGATCATTGTGGAAGTAGCCGACGACGGAATAGGCATCCCCCAAAGCAGTCTAGGGAGAATATTCGAACGTTTTTATCGAGTTGATTCCCATAGAAGTCGCGAAACAGGTGGAAGTGGTTTGGGTTTAAGTATTTGTAAGCATATCATTGAAGCGCATGGTTCACAAATTCGCGTAATGAGTACAGAAGGTGCTGGTTCGGTTTTTAGCTTTACATTACCTCAAGTACAAGCACCGGATTCCAATTCTTAATTGTTGCAAAAAATTGTGAATAAACTATCCCTTCATGTGTAGTGAATTCACCTCAAATCCGTGGAATTAGTCTTATTTTTGTAAGATGATGAATTGGCCCGACCAGCACAACTCCAACGAAAAACCTCCTTTTCTAACCAACCTTAACCCTAGCCAAGAAGAAGCAGTACTTCACACAGAAGGTCCTGTAATGATAATTGCGGGCGCAGGTTCTGGTAAAACGCGGGTGCTGACTTTTCGTATTGCCAACATCATGCACAAAGGCACCGATGCATTTCATATTTTAGCTCTTACGTTTACCAATAAGGCCGCTAGAGAAATGCGAAATAGAATCGAGACCATTGTAGGCACTGAGGCCAGAAATATTTGGATGGGTACTTTCCACTCTGTTTTTGCTAAAATTTTACGTCAAGAAGCCGATAAACTTAATTACCCTTCCAGTTTCACCATTTACGATTCCGAAGACTCCAAGAACTTAATCAAATCGATAATCAAAGAACTTAATCTCGACGATAAGGTATATAAACCATCTTTAGTACTTTCGAGAATTAGTTTATCCAAAAACAACCTTTTAACCGCTAATGGATATGCCAAAACCGAAGAATTAGTCAATGCCGATAAAGCTGCTGGACGTCCATTGTTTGGTCAAATCTTCGCCCAATACACAGAGCGTTGCTTCAAAGCGGGCGCCATGGATTTTGATGATATCTTGGTAAACACCTACAAATTGCTCGAAAAGTTTCCGGATGTACTCAACAAATGGCAACATAAATTCAAATACATTCTCGTTGATGAGTACCAAGACACCAACCATGTGCAGTACATGATTACCAAAAGACTGGCGGCAGTAAATCAAAATATCTGTGTTGTGGGTGATGATGCTCAAAGTATTTATGCATTCCGAGGTGCAAACATTGAAAATATTCTCAACTTTGAACGGGATTATCCCAATGTGGCGATATTTAAGTTGGAGCAGAATTACAGAAGTACCAAAAATATAGTTTTGGCAGCTTCAAGCTTGATTTCCAACAATAAAAAGCAGCTTAAAAAAGAAATTTGGACCGCGAACGAAGACGGTGATAAAATCAAAATAGTTAGAAATCCTTCCGATAACGATGAAGGACGTAAAGTAGCCGAGTTGATTTTTGAAGATAAACATAAACTGCATCTTCCAAATAAAGCATTTGCCATTTTATACAGAACGAATGCTCAAAGTCGTGCTTTAGAGGAATCACTTCGTCGTCAAAATATTGAATACAAAATTTATGGTGGTATTAGTTTCTACCAACGTAAAGAAATCAAAGATTTGTTGAGTTATCTACGATTAGTCGTAAATCCCAATGATGAAGAGGCGTTAAAACGAGTTATCAATTATCCCGTTCGGGGAATTGGGAATACAACATTGACCCGTTTAATTTACATTGCCAATCAAAATCAAATTCCTCTCTGGGAGGTAGTGCGGAATATTCGTCAATTTCCGGATATTGGAACGGGCGGTCCCAAAGTAGAACACTTCGGAATGCTCATTGAATCATTTCGGGGACAATTGGACTTCAAAAATGCATATGATGTTGCTACCGATGTTGCTAAACAAACAGGATTGCTGAAAGCATTATACGAAGACAAATCTATCGAAGGTATTTCACGCTATGAAAACATCACGGAATTACTTAACAGTATTCAGGAATTCACCGAAGATGATGAAGATGAAGTGGATAAAACACTTCCCAATTTCCTAGAAAAAGTTGCTCTATATACGGATGATGAAAAAGACAATGATCCCAACCGCGATCATGTTTCTTTAATGACCATTCATGCTTCTAAAGGCTTAGAATTCCCCATCGTACATATTGTTGGCATGGAAGAAAACCTATTCCCCTCGCAAATGGCCTTGATGAACCGAATGGAATTGGAAGAAGAGCGTCGTCTTTTTTATGTGGCAATCACGCGTGCGGAACGGAAATTGTATCTCAGTTTTGCGACAAGTCGCTTCAAACATGGAAGCTTATTGCACTGCGAACCCAGTCGATTCCTACAAGAAATAGACAACCAGTACCTCGATATGAGCATGGCATCCATGCAGCAACGAAGTATGTTTGAACACGATGGTTATCAACGCAACAATGGCGGATATTCATCGAATCGAGGTTCGGGTTTCGGGGGAAATTCGTACGGTGGACAAACTGGAGCTGGTTCCAGAAATTATAACGGTGGCAACAGCCAAAACAATCGTAATCAAGGGGGAAATGGAAATCAATATGTCCGAAAAGACCAACCTACTACACAAAAAGTGATTTTCACAACCGCTAAAAGCTCACCCGCGCTACCGCCGGAAGATCCAAACTTTGTGGCCGGTGATATATCAGGAATTCAAATTGGACAACAAGTCCAGCATCAGAGATTTGGAATTGGAACCGTTTTAGAAATTGAAGGTCAAGCAGATAGTCGAAAAGCTAAAATCAGTTTTGATGCCGTTGGAGTTAAGACATTGGTTTTAAAGTTTGCAAAGATGAAAATTTTGGGATTGTAATAATCCAACGTACTCCTTTGCCTTTTTCGGTTTCAATTTTCATCGTTCCACCCAAAGTTTGAATTCGTTGTTTTGCTCCTTGAGTGCCCAATCCTTGTACGGATTGTTCAGGATCAAATCCTGTTCCATTATCTTTAAATTCTAAGTAAAATTGTGAGCCATCGGCAAAAAGATTGAAAACAACTCGGGTTGCCTTTCCGTGTTTTCCAGCATTCTGAATAAACTCTTGAGCCAATCGAAATAACTGTAATTTCTGTAATTTGCTGAAGTTTAATTTCTTTTCTTCGGCCTGAATGGTCAATTGGATTTTTAATTTAGCGGATATTTCATGGAGATTATTGATAATAACTTGATTAAGTTCTCCTTCTTTAGTCCAGTAAGGATACAATCCCAAAATATAGTGCTTAATATCTCGGCCAATTTCATTTAGATTCTTTGATATTTCTGCTTTGTCTATATATTTATCTCTAGCGAGTAACATAAGAATGCTCATTCTGTTTAACACATCATCATGTAATTCCATTGCAATTCGCATTCGTTCTTTTTCTTGAACATCGTTTTGCCTTTGGTTAATTTCTTTTTGCAACCGAATATTTTGTTCAATTAATTCACTTCGCTGATTCTGTATACTTAAAGTGTATTTCACAGAGCCCCAAGCAACTACAATAACTTCTACCACAAAAATCAAGTTGGTGAAAATACTGTAATTATCAAAATCAACTGGGTCTAATTTCCCCGTTTGATAGATAAATCCCAGTCCATTCACAATTCCAACTAACAATACCCAACTTAAGTAAGTAATCTGTTTGTATTTTAGAAAATGTTGGACCGGAAGATAAATTTGAACAATCAGAAACAATCCAACAATTAGTCGAATAATCAATACGGCAATTCGTTCATATCCTAAATAAAATGGTGTTTTAAGAAAGAAAACTGAAATTAGTACTACGAATAAAAATGCTGCCAGGATATTACTAAACTTATACAACCAAGCTAGACGTTCTTTTTGGCCATAATGAAAGAGTGCATATTGGTTGATTGCATAAGCCGCAAAAATGGCCGCCGCTAATCTTAAACTAGAGAACCAATTTTCTTCCCCTTGAATGAACCAGAATTTTAGGTGACCAGTGGAAATGAAATTATGTATAAAATTCATAAACACCCACAAAAAGAAAAATCCATAACTAATTTCCTTTGTGCTAATAAATCCCCAAAAAATAAAAACTAAATAGGAAATGATAAACCCATAAATTACTCCATATAACCATTCTAATCGGTTCCAATGTTCAATAAAATTATCCATTTTACTGATTCTAATCAATAATTTGGGCTGCATTCCTGAACGATTATGTCGAACATACAATTCGTACAGTCCGGTATCGTGAAATGTAAATTGAGCTTGGGACGTACGGGTGTGCATGTTGAAATCCTTTACGGCGATTTCATCACCAAAATTTACTATACGTTGTATATGACCCAATGGGTGCCTTAAATACAATTCCAAATGGTTGATTTGATAATCAGGAATTGAAATGATACGGTTACCAATAATTTCGGGAATTCGAATTTGATAATAAAACCAATGTTCGGATATCCTGGTAGACGTTTGAACTTTAGGCTGATTGTTTAACTTCAACAAATAATTCCGAAAAGAATCTACGGAAATTTGTTTTTTAAACGGCAGTACGCTGTGATGCTTCAGCTCTACAACATTCTGTTTATCATCCACTACGTTGGTGATAACTTGATCGGAAATTACAGACAACCTAGAATCTCCAGAAGCGGAAGTTGAAGGTCCTGAAAACGCCACACCTGAAAACAGCATCATCAAACCCATTGATACCATATTGGCAGAGCTTTGGCTACTAATTTGAACTCGTGGAACTTCTAATTCCCAAGTATTTCCGTCTAAAGAACAATGGAAAGAAGCATTTAATATTTTTAGATACAAATCAATGGTTTGATTCGTAGAAAAATAGTTATCATTCAATCGATGTGCGTTGGTTTGAAACGTCCATTTATAACTGTTTTCCCGCTCAATACAGTGAATTCTCACATGAGGGTCAGGAACTTTCCAACTTCGGTATTTAAGAAATTGCTGAAATATACGATAGAGATTGCTTTTGGTTTCAAATGGGAAATCATAATACGCATATCCTTCATAGATAAAATCAATTTGCTTTTCATCGGACTGCATGATTTCAATTTCTCGTTGAAAAATATCAACCAAATTAAGTTGCTGAAGATGAGGTGGATACAATTGATAGGTATATTTCCTCAAACTCTTCAGCGTTTTTTCAAGTTGCTTAAAAAAGGAATCTCCCTCATTCTCATTGCGAATATTCTTTTCTAAACCATTTATTTTGAATAGTATGTCATCTTGCAACTCTTGGACAATGCGTTTTCTTTCGTTTTCTACCGACTCCATTTGTATTAATCCCAATTGCTGTTGAATTTTGAGATTTTGCTCCATCATTTTATGATTCTCTTCGAATTCCCAAACAATGACGCGAGCAGTGAAAACGGCTGCAATAATTAATTCTAAAATTAAAATTTCTGTTAAATGCAATCCCAAATCCCTATCATTAAAGTACTGAGTAACAATAACGAACTCACTGGTTAAAGTAAGGAGAATCAATATAAATTGATTGTACCATTTGAAATAATAAGTATGGTAGATATATAGAAATAAAAGGATGAACGTAGATATTACTTCTAAAGTTAGAACTAAAATCCCCAGCCAAACCACTTCTCTAAAAACAAAATTGACAGCTACCAACAATGATAAGCCCAAAACAATCACTTTCCAGTTTAAGGTATAATCTCCGAATCCTTTTTTTAAGCTCTGTGCATAATCTGTATATCGAAACCCTACCCAAAGTATGAACCCATTTAAAAACAACAATATAGGATGAAAAAACTCCAATTGATTCTGTAATATATTGGATTCATTAAAAAGAACAATTAAAAAGATCGCAAAACTCAATTCCGCAAATTTTATGATCAATGGATTTCTAACGGCAATTGCAAATAATACCGACAGAAATACCAAAAATAACGTTGATCCCAGCATCCAACCACGATCCAATCGATTCTTTTGAATTTCTTTTGTGAACCGCTCAAACTCCATTACTCTACATTTAACCAATGGTAGTATTCCTACTTCAGAGTTGAACTTTCGTCGCACCTTCAAAAGCAAGGTATTATCGGGTATTTCTGAGTTTACGTCAATAGGAATTATGGCCCATTCAAAGAGTTGAATGGCAACCATTCTATATCGTACATTTCTTCCATCGCTCGTACTCAATAAAATGGTATCATTTCTATTGAGTGGCGATAAAAAAATCATTTGATTTGGCGATAAATTCGGAATGGTATAATCAAACGTTCGAGGAAAACTGCCGTTATCTTCCCAAAATTTAAAGGTCCCAAAATTTTGTTTTGGATTAAAATTTGCGCTTCCATTAACCGAAACTGGGTTTATGGTTTCAGCGGATAGAAACTGTCCGAAAAATAAAGTTATCGCTAAGAGGACTATTCGAAATTTCCGCATCCGTTTTTGATATCAAAAGTTGAATTAAACTAACTTGAAATCCACTACGATTCTCATTAATTCAGATATACTTTTGATTTCGAATTTACGGAAAATATTCTTTTTATGCGTTTCTAATGTTAACACACTAATATGTAATTCTTCCGCGCATTTTTTAGAAGACATTCCAGAGGAAATAACGCGGATAATTTCCAATTCTCTCTTGGTAAGAAGAGATATAGCATTGTGAATATGTTCAAATTGCGAAGTGAAATTTTCATCCACTTGAGGAAATGTTATAAACTTATCTGAAGGATGCACTACTGCATTGATAATAAAATCTGCAGAGACCTCTTTACTGATACAGCCTGAAAATCCATTAATTCTGGATTTATATACGAGGTATTTGTCAACAAAGGATGAAAGCAAAAACCAACGCAATTTTCTATTCCCTTGATACATTTTGGGGACATCCAAACCACTTTGTCCTTGTCCCAATTGGGCATCAATTACAATTACGTCTGGTAGAAGTTCATTTTCTGAATTCAGGAATTCTACCATTTTACTACACTCCTGAAAAACTCCAATTACTCGAATATCTTCGCATTTGGAAAAGATCAGGTTCAACCCCGCAAGTACTACTTGGTGATCATCACAAATGACAACGTTTACCATGGAACTAACTTTTTTCTTAATTTTTTACTTGACCTTGTTCATTGTTAAAGGGGAAATCAAGAAAAAAAGTACTTATTCGTTTCACTGTTTTTCAAAATGAATCGAGTTATTTGCAATATAACAATAGTTGAGCTACAACTATTGTGAATAATCTAAATTTAATTTGTGTAATGACACATTCTAAATTATACCAACTCAGTAATTCGATTTTAAACTATATTTTCTAAAGAAAACCCAAGTAATTAAGTATTTAGAATTCCAAACCCATCCTCAAATAGCCTGTGGAATTAAATCCTAGTTCAGCAAACAATACGGAAATTCTTCCTCCTAAGGCAATACCACCGTAAAAAATACCTTGTGTTTCACCTATAAACGAATTGTATTGATCATCGGTACAATCAATCAATCCATATCCCAAAACTCCCTGAAAATAAAGTTCTGAATCTGGTTTATTTACGAATGAGTAACGAATTGGTATACCCACTCCTAAATGAATACTTTCAATATACCCTGATTGCGAATAATTCATGTTATCGTAGTAATCGTAGTATACATAATCCACGTTTTTACGGTGATAACCACCACCCAGCTCCACTCCCACTTTCAGATTATTCACACTGGTATTTCCTATAAAACCAAGAATAAAACCAGCACCAGATGTAGGTTGCTCAGAAGTGGATTGGATATAATTGAAACTGCTGTATCCTGGTGCATAAGTATAGCTCGTAGTCTTGGTTAAAGCAGATGTATATCCTCCTAAACCCACTCCCATATACACCTTCATCGGTGAAGTCTGACGTGTATTTGTATTGGTAGCAATTTTAGTCGATCCAGCGGGACTTGAGGAACCTGCCCACTGCGCGGATAACATCCAACTTCCGCTGAAAATTAATAAAACTGCGATTTTGTGAGAGAATTTATTTATCACTTTGGGAAACATCTTATGATCGTATAGAAAAAACTTTTTGATTCAATTTAATTTAAGACCGGTATCAGGAAAACTCAAATTTATCCCAGTTAGCTTTGAATCAATCTTAGTTTAAGAATTGCTCAACGTTCATTCTCCAAACATTGTATTTGTTGGTTGCACTTCCTCGTGTACTAATGAAGTAAATTTCTTTACCTGATGGTGCCCAAACCGCAGATGCGTCAGTACCCGGATGGAAGGTTAACTGAGTTTCTCCTGTACCATCAGTTCTAAATAGATATAAATCTAAATTCATGGGACGCGCGTTGGATTTAGGAGTAGCACCTGAAACCAGTAAATATTTGCCGTTCGGACTAACTTTTGGACTAGAGAATGAACGGCGATTATCCGTAATTACCTGAGTTTCCGAACCAGACTCTAAATCGATCTTCCAAATTTCAGTTCTAGAAGAATTTTTTGCACTTCGTGTAACAAATAATTCTTTAGATGTTTTACCAGGCACAAAGCAAGGATTAAACCCTTCAGAATACTGAGTTTGTAAGCCAGACTCAAGATCAATACTCCATAATGAATAGCCGCTTCCACTAGAACGTGAATAGAAAAGAGTTTTTGCGTCATTGGAATATACTGGATTCAATTCGCTGGCATCTGTAGCTGCTATCTGACGAACCGCATTACCTTTGGTAACTTCAATTTGATAGATGTTGTAATTCTCTGAAGTTCCTACACCAACACGATCTGAAAACGTCAGGAATTTCCCATCAGGAGAATATGCAAAATCAAATACATAGTTTCTGAATGTTCTTTGAACAGCAGAAGCACCGCCCTCAGTAGAACGTATATATAAGTTGTTCGAATTATTATTGTTTCCTAAGAAAGTGAAATTCTTACCGTCTGGAGAAATCGACAAAAATGTTGCTGTATTCCACATTAAAACTTCCGTTCTAATAATTTCGCTTCCATTTTGAACAGATTCTGTGGTTAATTGGTAAGCAGGTCCTTGAACAATATCACTCTCTTTCGTTAACTGCGTGAAGTTAACTCCTCCTTCTTCTGGAGCTGTTAATGTCGTGAAAATTTCAGTCGAATAGGTTACACCTTGATTTAATAAATTACAAGACTCAAAACTAAGAGCAGTACCTAATGCCATTAAACCCAAAAAGGTTAATTTCATCGAAGTTTTTGACACATTCATCATGTTGTCAAAATTAGATAGCTATCGTCGATAAGATATACCTAAATTTTGGTAATCTTAAATAAATCTATTGGGAACATTTGTGGATCTTCAAAAAAGAATATTATCGATTGGTTTCAACCCAAAGATGGATAACACTTTAAATTGAACGTAGTCGTAAAAATAGGGCTAAAGTGATTTTACTACAGCGCCAAATTTAAGCATTCTACCAAACCAAACCACCTCGAATCAAACCCATGGTTTCTCCATTTCCTGAATCACTATTTATTCCCAATTCAAAAAATACGGATGAAATTCTGAGTCCCAAAGATCCTCCACCATAAACAATTCCTTCGGCTCCATACATTAGTGAAATATCGTGATCATCTATCACGTCAATATAACCTACACCCAAATTTCCCTGAAGATAAACATTAAATTTTTGTTGATTTACGAGACTAATTCGCACAGGAATTCCGGCACCTATATACGTTACGTTCATATCGCCAGTACTTGAATTAATCGTTTGAGAGAACACATTATAATAGTCGTAAGAAACTTTTTGTGAGTAATACGCTCCATTCATTTCGAATCCCACGGAAAGAGGTTTCAACTTGGTCGAAATCATTTTACCCAAAAATATTCCAGCACCTGCAGTACTTCCGTAATTGGTAGAAGTAACATATCCTTGCCCACTAGGAGCATTTACATAAGAATACCATTCCAAATAATCACGGGTAAAACCACCGTATTCAATCCCTGCATACGATTTTCCAGCAATGGAATTGGTCTTCACTGCTCTTGTTTGAGTACTTGAACCCGCTGGACTCGAAGATCCAGCCCATTGCGCTTGAATAAGATTGACAAAAAATACGGTGTAAACGGTGATTGAAATTTTTAAAAATGTAGAATATTTCATAATCATATTAAGTTGTGTAGATTCTTAGACCGAGTAAGATTTTTGGCATTATTAACATCCTCCATTTTAGAAGTTAACACCTACCAAGTTGCATTAAGTCAATTACAGTTATGTTCAATTTCTAGTATTCTGGGATTTTTTGATTTTATGGGATGTGTATTCTCGAACTAATTAGAGAATCGATCTGAAATCGGTTTCTGAAATACAAAATCCAAAACAACTTGATAATTGAATTAAAAGCGATCAAAAGTACTGCCGACCGATCTAATACACCTACCTATATTTGGGTATATTTCAATAAAAACGGCTGAACTTAATCTGACGGTTAAGGAATAATTTTTGACCATTTTTTTTAATACAGTTGTCTAACTGCTTCACTAAATTTCATTGTGTCTAACTGATAATTTCATAGTATCTAACTGATATTGGCGACATGTTCACGCAACTGAACGTACACTCTTGGAAATAATGAATATTTTACCTATGTTTGCAACCCATTTATCAACAACGTCCTACGGGTTAGGATGAAAATTGTAGAAAGAGAAAATTATGGCAACCAAAATCAGATTACAAAGACAAGGTAGAAAGAAGAGAGCATTCTACCACATCGTAGTGGCTGACTCTCGTTCACCAAGAGACGGTCGTTTCATCGAAAAATTAGGAACTTACAACCCTATTACAAATCCTGCTACCATTGATTTAAATTTGGAGCGCGCAACTGAGTGGTTATTGAATGGTGCACAACCTACTGATACTGCTGCTGCTATCCTTTCTTACAAAGGTGCGAGCTACAAAAAACACTTACAAGTAGGTGTACGCAAAGGCGCTATTTCTCAAGAAGAGGCTGACAAGCGTTTCAACCAATGGTTATCAGAAAAAGAAGCACGTATCCAAGCTAAACGCGACGGATTATCCGATGCAGCTTCTAAGAAAAGAGCTGAGGCTTTACTTGCTGAAACTAAGCGTAAAGAAGATATCGCTGCTCGTATCGCGGCTAAAGCTGCTGATGCAATTGCTGCTGAATCTGCAACCGAAGAAGGTGCTGAAGAAACTGCTTCAGAGGAAACTGCTGAAGGTGCAGCTGAAGAAGCTACTACTTCTGAAGAATAATAATTATGAATATTCTGCCTCCCAAAATTATTCATTTGGGTAAAATTACATCCAAACACGGTTATAAAGGCAGTTTAAACATACTTTGGGATGACGATGATCTTATCCCAGAAGAAGGGGACTACCTTTTCGTAATTATCAACGAAAAAGGAGTCCCTTTTTTAATTGAGTCCATGAATACTACCGGAGAAATCGTTAAACTCCAGAATATAGACTCTGAAGAACAAGCCTTTACCCTCATAGGTTGCGCTGTTGGCCTGGATGAAGCTGATGTCGAATTCCAAAACTCCCCTATTCAATTGATCGGATTTCAAGTATTTAACCAAAATCAGTCCATCGGAACCATTACAGAAATCCAAAACTTTCCCGGACAACTCATGTTCACTGTAACTTGCGAAAATCGCAATTTTTTAATGCCCTTTGTGGAAGAATGGATAGTGAATATCGATGAGAATTCACGAACTTTGTTAGTGGATCTACCAGAAGGTATAATTGATCCAGACAATCATGAGAATTGATATCATTTCTGCGGTTCCCGAATTACTTCACAGTCCTCTTCATTTTAGTATCCCTAAAAAAGCCCAAGAAAAAGGTCTTGTAGAAATCCATATTCACAACCTACACGAATATGGATTAGGTAAATATCGTCAAATTGATGATTATCCATTTGGAGGCGGTGCTGGAATGGTTTTAATGGCGGAACCTATTTCTAATTGTATTGAAAAACTTACGGCTGAACGAAATTACCAATACATTATTTACACAACTCCCGATGGTCAAACATTTGACCAAAAATCCGCGAATCAACTCTCTTTAGCCCAAAATATTTTAATCCTTTGCGGACATTACAAAGGCATTGATCACCGCATTCGTGAACTGTATATCACCCATGAAATCTCACTAGGTGATTTTGTATTAAGCGGAGGTGAAATTGCTGCAGCTGCAATTACTGATGCAATTGTTCGACTGATTCCCGGTGTGATTGGAAATGAAGAATCAGCATTGAATGATTCGTTCCAAGACAATCTTTTAGCGCCACCCTTATACACTCGTCCTACCGAGTTTAAAAATTTAAGCGTCCCTGATATTCTATTAAGTGGAAATCATGGGAAAATAGAAGAATGGAGATTGGAACAGTCATTAGAGCGAACTAAACTACTACGTCCAGATTTACTTAACGATGATTTACTGGATTGATATTTTACTATCAAAAAAATTGAAATCCCGTACCACATGGTCAAAAATCAAACATTTCTGTAAATAGGAACTAAATAAACAAGTAAACGTAAATCAAACACACATACAAATTATAAGAAGTACAATACGTAAAATTTACTTCCACTTTTGAATCCCCTAATTTGTCACTATGAAATTAAAACTTACAAGACCCTTAGTTATTTTTGATTTAGAAACAACTGGTATCAATATAACGAACGACCGCATAGTTGAAGTCAGCTTATTAAAAGTATTCCCAAATGAAGACGAAGAGCTGAGAACCTACCGAATTAATCCAACCATTCCCATTCCAAAAGCAGCTAGTGCAGTTCATGGAATCTATGACGCCGACGTAGCTGATAAGCCTACATTTAAAGATTTGGCAGGTGAAATCAGCCAATTCATACAAAACTGTGATTTCGGGGGATTCAACTCAAATAAGTTTGATTTTCCATTGCTTGTAGAAGAATTTTACCGAGCAGGAGTAGATTTTGATATTGAAAATCGTAAGTTCATTGATGCTCAAAGAATTTTCCATGTTAAAGAACCTCGGAATCTTTCGGCTGCATTGAAATTTTATTGCAATCAAACACTCGAAAATGCACATTCAGCAGAAGCAGATACCGTTGCAACTTGGCAAATTATAAAAGCTCAATTGGAACGCTATGATGACTTACCGCATGATATTAGCGGTCTAAATCAGTTTAGTGGGCAAGACAATCTTGTTGACCTCGCTGGAAGATTTGTTTACAACGACAAAAAAGTTGCGGTTTTTAACTTTGGTAAACACAAGGGGAAAGCGGTAACGGATGTATTAAAATCTGAACCAAGCTATTACAACTGGATGATGGATGGTGACTTCCCTCTTCAAACTAAAAAAGTACTTACACGAATCCGCTTGAGTCTAATGAATCAATAGTTTCATGCCGATAGTTTCATGCTTTTTATATTATTAAAAATATTTAACCCGTAATACAAACATCCCAAACGAATAAATATGCCTAGAGAATTGAATTTTAATGATGAATTAACTGACGACTTTAACGAAGATTATAGCACATGGGATGCTGAAACTCTAAAAGCGTTTTTGTCTGGAAGTACAGAATTTTCAGCCAATGAAATGGCAGAAAAACTCCATTTTAATCCATCTAATAATTCCAATTCTAAGAATATTGGAGGATTAAAGCCTGTTGAAAAAAGTAGTATTACGGATAACAGTCAACAAAATTCTAAAAAAAATACGCTTAAAATACTTCCAATTGAAATCATCCATGAAACTGAAAACTGGGTAATTATTAATAAACCTCCATACATACCCAGTTTACCTGAGCGCGGTAAATATACCGCTGAATCTGTAATAGAATGGGCAAAAAAGAAATGGGATGATGCCATTCTTTGTCACCGATTGGATCGAGAAACATCTGGATGTTTAATTATTGCCAAAAATGCTGAGGCTTACAGACATATTTCAATACAATTCGAGAAAAGACAAATTAAAAAATTATATCATGCAGTTGTTGATGGAAAAGTAAGTTTCAAAGATTTATGGGTGGATTTACCCATAAATACGGAAAATGTGTTAAAGATAAAAATCGATAAACAGAATGGAAAGGCTGCACAAACTTTATTCAACACGTTGCAAAACTTCAACCATTTTACTTTAATTGAATGTCAGCCCCGTACCGGAAGATTGCACCAAATACGCGTACATTTAGCTTCTCAAAATGCCAAAATTGCTGGTGATGTTCTATATGGAAGTCAAATTCCGAAATTGAGTTTGATTAAACGCAAGTTCTCTGGGGATGATACCGTTTTGATGCCTCGTTTTGCCTTACATGCGCGACAACTAGAATTCCAAGATTTAACTGGCGAAAATTGTTCGTATCAAGCTGAATACCCTAAAGATTTCTCTGTATTCCTTAAATTGTTAAAGAAATACGATCAATAATTAATTTTTCCACTTAACTTCAGTTTACTGCTATCGCATGGAAGTTCCTCAACTTGAAAAACTACCCGAAAAAGAACTCAAAGCGGCTATCAAGCGACTTAAACAAAAGCCTCCTAAAAACTTGGATGAACAATTTTTTGATTGGCATGAAGAAACATTCGAAAAGATAGACTGCTTGTCCTGTGCCAACTGTTGTAAAACAACATCACCCATGTTTTTTGAAAAAGACATTGAAAGGCTGAGCTCTCATTTCAAGTTGCGCCCTGCACAGTTTATAGAAAAATATTTGTTTTTAGATACTGACGGAATTTGGGCGCTAAAAAGTAGTCCTTGTCCTTTTTTGGGACCCGATAATTATTGCTCAGTTTATGATGATAGACCGAAAGCATGCCGTGAATTCCCACATACGAATCACCGAAAAATGCATACTCATTTGCATTTAATTCCGCAAAACGTCAAGATTTGTCCTGCCGTTATTCACATTGCGAAAAAACTAATGTCCATTTAGAATTTATTCTTCCACATCATGCTCTCCACTGGCCGATTCGGCTGACCACTGTATTTAGCATTGGCTTTAGAATTGTATGGCACCAAAATCTCACCTTCCACAGGAAAATAAATCAATTGACCAATAGGCATACCTGCATAAACGCGTACGGGCATTTTCACTGAAATTTCTAGTGTCCAATTCCCGCAAAATCCTACATCTCCTTTTCCCGCAGTAGCATGAATATCAATTCCTAATCTCCCAGTACTGCTTTTTCCTTCCAAAAATGGAACATGAGCATGAGTTTCCGTATACTCAGCAGTTACACCCAAATATAAGGTATCAGGTTGCAAAACGAATCCTTCTTCCGGAATTTCGAAATGACGAATGGTATTGTGTTTTCTTGCATCTAGAAAATCAGACTCATATACCGCTAAATAGGGGCCTAAATGAACATCATAACTATTGCTACCCAATGCGTTACGATTATAAGGCTCAATAATGATGGTCTTTTTTTCGATTTCCTCGAGTATTCTTTTGTCTGACAAAATCATGCGCAAATATATCAAAATCCATGCGAAATTCTTAACACATTTGAAGTAACCACAGTGAATCAATCAGAGTTGAGCGCACTTACATTCGGACGCAAACACCACTTTGCGAAAAATTGTTAAAAATCGCGATGTAGAATTCGGTCTACTTTCTTCAAATCATTAACAGGTCTAAAATCACCAATTCTTTGTATAAAACTTATACTGGGTAGAGGCAAATTAAATTGATTACTCAATTTTCTAACCTCTCCAAAACGACCTTCCTCTGTGTACTTTCCTCCCCAATTGGCGAAATACATTACACCCAGCGACCAACTTTTATTTGGATTTTTATTACTAATTAAGCGAAATTGAACATTAGCATACACGGACTTTCTACCAATTATTACATTTTTATAATCTAACAAATATGGAGAACCCAACGGATTCGTTGGATCTTCTAAGATAGGCTTCTTTTGATCATCTAATTGCCATTTACTCACGTTTTTCATGGATTGATACCCAGGAGAATACCACAATTCCCCTAAAACATAAATCGATGGGCTTAACCTTTTGCAGCCACCCATTTGAAACACCATGGAAGTAGATGGTAGAAAGTTCGCAGACCAAATACCTAAAGCTGCTGTCAAATGATCGTGTATTCCACCGTACGTATATCCACCAAAAACCATATTGGTAGTCAGTGAATTTCCATCACTTAAAAACATTGAAGTCGCTAAAATATCACCAACAATTAATCGTTGTTTAGGCGCCACTTCTAATGAATATTGGGGTGCAACATAGGCGTAAAAAGGAAGTACTACTCCTGCTGCTACAGAAATATTATTGGTGAACCCGTATTGAACATCATTTAAAACTCCATTAAAATTCTGGTATTGAAGTGTCCGCTTTTCAACTGGATAACCCGACTGCATGAAAACGTATCGGCCGCCAATTAACTTTACTTCCTCCGTATTGGGCAGTGTCAATGATTTACTTTTTTCGGGGGATAGTGAATCTGCCTGAACTGAATTTCCATACAACGAAGTAACCCATGTGGTGAATGTTAAAGTCAGAAGTCCCCAATACAGTTTCATTACTGCAAAGATACAACGAAATTAATGTATGATTTTCCACGAAATAATTTGAGCATCGTCGCTACATGAAATCAAAGTTTCGCTATCAAGCCAAATAATTTGGTTAACTGAGCTTCTATGTGCCAACTCTTTGTGAACCAATATTTCACCACTTACAGCATTCCACAAACGGATACTTTTATCCATACTCCCTGAAACTAAGTAATTTCCTTGTGGTGAAAAAGCTAATGCATGAATACTAAACCAATGAGCATCAATTTGATTGTGTATATTTATGTGATCATCAGCAAGCCAAATTTTAGCATCACGACCTCCAAAAGCATACCCATTTTGATGATGAACCATTTGAAAAATAGTGTTTTTCCCTACGTTAAACTCCTGTTTTAAAGTCCATTCAACGTCCTCCCAAGAAGAACCTAGGATCTCCCATTCATATATCTTTCCTAAATGCCCCCCTACCCGAATGCAGTTACCTAAATTTGAGTTGGCATCAATACACCTCAAACTACCAGGAATTGAAATAGACTTTTTCTGATGTTTAACTGGGTTTTCTAAGTCCCACAATGCTACAGATCCGTCGGCAGAACACGACACGATACTTTTCTGGTCAGGTTTATTATTCAGAAATAAATGGGTAGAAATTTCAAAAAAATCAAATACTCCTTTATCATGGATTTTATGTTCCCACATTTTCTCAAATTTCAAATCCTCATTAATTACATTTTCTGAGTTCAGCTTGAAATCAGGATTTCCTGTTGAAATCGATTCTGAGGAAAGCAAATCTTCAGAAGTCAAAGTGTTCAACTGGATTCTTTCAAGGTTTGTAGGTGACGATTTTACAATTCTTCGGAATGCGTAAACCATTCCGGATTGTCCTCCTGCCAAGATATATTCACTTTTATTTCCCAAAACATAAATGCAATAAATGGGCTCACCCGTTTGAGCAATCAATACACCGTTGGATTCTGACCCACCCTGCCAATGAACAATCCACCCCTCCGAACCAGCAGAATACCATCCCCCAAAACCATCTAATTGAAGATCATACACGGCTTGTTTGTGTCCCAAAAAACGATTTTCCAACAAAAGATTTAACTTTGAACTCATGATTTTAATGGATTCTTGGGTTTGCGAAGTTAGTGGCAGCCAACTTTGGCTATACAAAACTAACTCATCGTGGTTGGAAAGAGAAACTCCTGAAGAAATTCCTGCTAAAATTACAGGGCGATTGTTAGAACAACGAGCAACGAATTGGATTCGAGAAGAACTACACCCGGAAACATACATTCAAAAAAATGAATTTGGCAAGCCCGAGTTAGCTCAGCAAATTGCACAATCGAATGTGGAACATGAACCCATTGTTTTGCCCTACATTAATTACAGTCACACGCTCATTCTCGACAACATTCCATCTGGATCCTCACATAACAAAGAAGATTCGAATCAGGAAAAGGAGATAAATACGATACCAAACCATGGGATTCTTACAAACAACTCTATCGGAGTAAATTCCAAATCAATAGGAGGCTTAGAAAAAGATTGTTGGGTATTATGGGGAATTAATCCAACTCAACCTCTAGGGGTGGATATTGAAAGTTTACGTCCTCAAATCGAAAAAATAAAGTCCAAATTTTGTAGGCCTGAAGAATTAGAATTTGCTATCACTCCCGTTCAATCGTTATTAATTTGGTCGGCGAAAGAAGCCATGTACAAAGCATATGGTAAGAAAGAAATTGATTTTAGGGAACAAATGCGTGTTCATGCTTTTACTGGGTTTTCAGAAAATCAAGGTTTAGAAAATAAACTTAAGATTCATGCAGATTCCACCAAGTTATCGGCTGAAGTTGGGATTAAAGAAATTTCAAATTCCACTGAATCAACCATCCCCCAAAAAAAGAATTCAGAACCAGAAACCATCCAATTTTCGGGTGAATTATGGGGAGATAAACACTACCAATTCGATCTATTTGCGCGTTGGTACGAACCCTTTGTTGTAGTTTGGGCAGTAGAAAGTAAATCAGTCTATTAATTTCACGTTTTACACCACATTCACGCTGCTAAATTCACTATATTTGCAGGCTAATTATGGAACAAATCCGCAACTTTTGCATCATTGCACATATTGACCACGGTAAAAGTACTTTGGCTGATCGTCTGTTGGAATACACTAAGACTATCGACAAACGCCAAATGCAAGCACAATTGCTCGACGATATGGATTTGGAACGCGAACGCGGTATCACCATTAAGAGCCATGCTATTCAAATGAACTATGAATTGGATGGTAAAAAATACATTTTAAATCTCATTGACACTCCAGGTCACGTTGACTTTAGCTATGAAGTGAGTAGATCAATTGCCGCTTGTGAAGGAGCTCTTTTGATTGTTGATGCAGCTCAAGGCATTGAAGCTCAAACTATTTCTAATTTATTCATGGCTTTGGAGCATAATCTGCACATTATTCCTGTCTTAAATAAAATCGATCTTCCCGGTGCCATGCCCGAAGAAGTAAAAGATGAAATTGTCGATTTGTTGGGATGTGATCGCGATGCAATTATTCCAGCTAGTGGAAAAACAGGATTAGGTGTTTTTGATATTTTAAGAGCCATAATTGAACGAATTCCTGCTCCTAAAGGTAATCCCACGGGTTCACTAAAAGCACTTATTTTTGATTCAGTTTTCAATCCTTTCAGGGGAATTATAGCCTACTATCGTGTTCTTGACGGTGAAATTCGTAAAGGACAACACGTTAAATTTATGAACACTGGCATGGATTATCACGCCGATGAAGTAGGTGTTTTAAAATTGGAATTAACCCCCAAAGATGTAATTAAAGCCGGAGATGTAGGATATATAATTTCAGGTATCAAGGATGCGAAAGAAGTAAAAGTGGGTGATACTATTACGGATTTCGTTAATCCAGCAGAATCTGAAATTAAAGGTTTTGAAGATGTAAAACCTATGGTATTTGCAGGCATTTATCCCGTTGAAACAGAAGATTTCGAAGAATTGCGCGATGCCATGGGCAAGTTGCAATTAAATGATGCTTCCATCGTTTTTGAACCCGAAAGTTCCGCTGCTTTGGGATTTGGATTCCGTTGTGGCTTTTTGGGGATGTTGCACTTGGAAATCATCCAAGAACGTTTGGAACGTGAATTCAACATGACCGTTATCACAACTGTTCCCAACGTTAGTTATATTGCATACACTACTAAAGGTGAAACCATTGCTGTAAATAATCCGAGCGATCTTCCCCCACCCGATAAAATTGATTACGTGGAAGAACCTTACATTCATGCCACTATTATCACAAAATCAGATTGGGTTGGGCCTGTTATGGGGCTTTGTTTGGATAAACGAGGAATTCTTAAAAATCAAGTTTACATCACTGCTGATCGCGTAGAGCTAACGTTTGATATGCCATTGGCGGAAATAGTATTTGACTTCTACGATCGTTTGAAAACCATTTCAAGAGGTTATGCAAGCTTCGACTATCACCCCATTGGATACAAAGAAAGTCATTTAGTAAAAATGGATATTTTGCTAAATGCAAAGCAAGTGGATGCTTTAAGTGCTATTATACACCGTGACAATGCATACGATTTAGGGAAAAAGATTTGCAAAAAACTCAAAGATTTGATCCCAAAACAACAATTTGAAATTGCAATTCAAGCAGGTATCGGTGCAAAAATTATTGCGCGTGAAACCATTTCTGCGTTACGTAAAGACGTGACTGCCAAGTGTTACGGCGGTGACATCTCGCGTAAAAGAAAACTTCTTGAAAAGCAAAAAGAAGGTAAAAAACGTATGAGAAGTGTCGGAAACGTAGATATTCCTCAAAGCGCCTTTATGGCAGTTTTAAAACTAAATGATTAGTAACTTTGGGTAAATGATACCCAAAGAAGAACTTTTATCACTCTTAGTACTAAATCAACTACCTGGAATTGGGCCAATTTTAGGCAAGACACTTATTCGGTATTTTGGATCTGCCTTTGATGCTATTCATGCAACTAAATCGGCATTTTTAGCCAGTCCTGTTTCCAATGAAAAAATTTACCATAATTTGACTGTCAATAAATCTCAATTATGGGAAAAAGCTGAACTAGAATGGTTATTCTGCCAAAAGTACAACATACAAATTCTGAGTTTTTACCAAGAAGAATATCCGCTTCGTTTAAAACAGTTGGTCGACGCTCCACTCCTACTATTCTACAAAGGAAACGCTGCATTGAACGCAACCAGAACACTCGCCATTATTGGCACGCGCAAACCTCGTCCGGAGAGTTTGGAATTGACACAACAGTTCATTCAAGATTTAGCACCTTTTGGAGTTCAAATAATAAGTGGTTTAGCTTACGGTATTGATATTTCTGCACATCGCGGTGCTTTAAAAAATCAACTTTCTACCTTGGGTGTATTGGCACACGGTTTAGATACTATTTATCCCAGCAACCACCGACAAACTGCCCAAGAAATGGTGCTACAAAATTCAGGCTTACTCACAGAAATGTTTCACAAAACGAAACTTCATCCTGATTTATTCCCCCGAAGAAACCGAATTGTTGCTGGTTTAAGTGATGCCGTCTTGGTGGTTGAAAGCAAAAACACAGGTGGGAGCATGTCCACAGCCCAAATTGCTCGAAGTTACGATAGAGAAGTATTTGCCATTCCTGGAAGTCCGTTTTTCGGATACAATACAGGTACCAACGCACTTATAAAAAGAAATGTGGCCCATTTAATAGAATCGGCTGATGACATAATACTTTGGATGAAATGGCAAGCAACTACTTCAACGAATTTGACTGACCTTAATGAAACTGCGAATTTCGATGGTAATAGTTTCAATAAGAGTGTTTTCGATGGGCGTAGTTTCGATGTTAACAGTGCACAGGGAGGAACGAATATTAAATTAAGCCAACTTAAAGGAGTTAAAAATAATAATGGCGACTCGAATATCCGCGGTGATAACCATATTGGAGGCGACTCGAAAGTGAATAGCGTCCAACTTCACCAAAAACTTCAAACATCCTTATTTGAAATTATGAATCCCGTTGAAGTGGAAATTTTGAACTTACTGGCAAATCAATCTAAACACATCGATGAATTATTGATATTAAGCCAAATACCTATTCACCAACTCACTCTTTCTTTGTTAGAATTAGAACTAAAAGGAATTATAAAAACAATGCCCGGGAAATATTATTCCCGGGCATGATTGTACTTGATTTTATTTCTTCTTAGCTCTAGCCTGACTTACTTTCATGGCTTCTTCCATTTTCATTTGGAATGCCGATTTCTTTACTGGTTTTTTACGCGCCTCAGCAATTTGCTTGTGAAGTTTATCGTCGTCAACCATTTTACGAATTACCCATTGTTGACCAAAGGTAATCATGTTACTCACAAAGTAATACCAAGTCAAACCAGAAGCGTAATCGTTCAAAACTCCCAAGAAAATTACCGGCATTAAATATCCCATCCACTTCATTTGACCTGTTACACCCGATATTTGATTATTAAAGTGTGTATAAATCAATGTTGAGGCCGTCATTAGCAAGGTAAAGAAACTCACGTGATCACCGTAGAAAGGAATGTTAAATCCAAGATAAGGACCGTCCCATTGAGATAAGTCATTCGACCATAAAAATGTTTTTTGCCTTAGCTCAAATGCGTGCGGAAAAAATTGGAACATGGCAAACAAAATCGGTAACTGCAACAACATAGGAACGCAACCACTTAGAGGACTAACACCTGCTTTTTTATATAAAGCCATGTTCTCTGCTTGAACCTTTTGCAAATCGTTGTTGTGTTTTTCTTTAATTGCATCCATTTCAGGCTTTAAAATTCTCATCTTAGCGGTTGAAATGTATGATTTATAAACCAAAGGTAACAACATGGTTTTAATGATAATGGTTAGAAGCATAATCATTATACCTGCATTTCCTATCAATCCTTGCAAGAAAGTAAAAATCGGTAACACAATACCTCTGTTCACCCAACCAAAAATACCCCAACCCATGGGGATGATGCGTTCTACTGACGCTTCTTTTATACCAAAATCAACACTTTCAAGGGTATTATATTGGTTAGGACCAAAATAAAATTCGAAATCCAACTTTCGATTGGGTTCACCGTTGTAAGCAGAAAACAATTGAAGTCCAACAGGTTTTACATCTACAGAATCAGATGGTTTGTTCAAACCCATATTCAATTTAGCATCTGTTAAAATGTCGCTTGGACTAGAAATGATACTTGAAAAATATTGTTGTTTAAATGCCACCCATTGAACTTTATTTTTCAAAGTTTCTGTAGCTTCTTCAGTAGACGTTAAGGTAGTTGGAGATTCATCAGGAAGTTTATAAACAATGGCAGCGTTTTGGGTTTCCCACTTCATATCGCGCTCTTGTTTTTGAAGAGTTGCATTCCAACTAAATTTGAAATCAGAATTCCCACGACGGATAAACTTATCCATTCCTACGATATCCAACTTATAATCCACTTGATAGGGTTTCTTGGGATCTAAGGAATACGATTGCTGAATATACGATGAGTCGTTTACTTTCAACTTCATTTGAACAGAGGAAGCAGTTTTTGATGCTACCTCCCAAACGAATTGGTCGCTGTTTAATGGGTTGCCCTTTTCGTCATTCCACTGCCAAGACATATTATTCTTTTTGGCATCCAACAAAATGAGATCCGTTGAATCGGAACGTTTGAATTCTTTCAACTGAACTTGTGAAATCGACCCTCCTTTGGGTAAAATCGATATGCGCAGTTGTTCGTTTTCAATCATTACGGGTTTCAACACTTCCGAAGAACTCGCATTTGAAATTGCGGTTGGTTGCTGGAAAGCAGATACTGTTGTACCCAAGGTTGATTGAGTAGAATCCGATGAATTAACTAAAGAATCCGATGCATTTTGAGCAGCAGATTGTGAATTCATTTCTTTTTCCGCGTTAAGTTGTTCAATTTTAGCCATTGAATCCTGGGTGCGTTGCATTTGAGCCGCTTGCTCAGGAGTTGGGGCCGTGTACCAGTAATATCCGGCAAGAATTAAAAAGATTAATGAAAATCCAATTATTGTATTACGATCCATGATTTG
>CAYPYX010000014.1:8862-47951 GCA_964415065.1 uncultured Rhizobium sp. | reverse complement strand
GAAAAGCGGTCAAAAGAAAGCGCGTAAGCGTTTCCAATTCTCAAAACGTTAATATATATCAATGGCATATACTCAACAAGATTTGCTGGATGCGGGTGTTCACTTTGGACATCTTACCCGCAAGTGGAATCCCAAAATGGCTCCGTTTATTTTTATGGAGCAAAATGGTATCCATATCATCGATTTAAAGAAAACTGAATCCAAGCTTGAAGAAGCGAAGGCAGCTGCAAAAAATATTGCAAAATCGGGTCGCAGAATTCTTTTCGTTGCTACAAAGAAGCAAGCAAAAGAAATCGTAGCTCAAGAAGCACAAAGAGCAGGTATGCCTTATGCTACTGAACGTTGGTTAGGTGGAATGTTAACTAACTTCCAAACGGTACGTAAGAGCATCAAGCGTATGCAAATTATCGACCGTATGGCTACAGATGGAACATTCCAACGTATCAATAAAAAAGAACGTTTGATGTTGGATCGTGAGAAAATCAAATTAGCACAAGTATTGGGTGGTATCGAAGATATGACCAAATTGCCTGGTGCGATTTTCATCATCGATATTAAGAGAGAACATCTTGCTGTAGCTGAAGCGATTCGTTTGGGTATCCCAACTTTCGGTTTGGTAGATACAAATTCAGATCCTACCGTTGTGGATTTCCCAATCCCAGGTAACGATGATGCTTCAAAAAGTATCCAGTTAATTGCTTCTGAAATTGCTGATGCAATCTTAGAAGGAACTGCTGAAAGAAAACGTGAAAAAGCGGCAGAAGAAGAAGTAAAATCAGAACAAAAACAAGAAGTATCAGCTGAATAATATGTCAACAATTAGTGCATCAGATGTAAACAAACTTCGCCAGATGACTGGTGCTGGTTTGATGGATTGCAAAAAAGCATTGAGCGAGACCAATGGTGATTTTGAAGCAGCAGTAGATTTCCTACGTAAGAGAGGAGCTAAGATTGCAGCTAAAAGAGCAGATAGAGAAGCTACAGAAGGTGCAGTTATCGCTGTAACTAACGCTTCTAACACATTGGGTGTTGTTGTAGTGTTGAGCTGTGAAACAGATTTCGTTGCTAAGAATGAAGGTTTTGTTGCTTTGGCAAGAGAAATCGCAAACGTAGCATTGGAAAACAAACCTGCTACTATCGAAGAATTGAAAAAATTGAATGTAGGTTCAGTTGATTTGGATTCTCGTTTGATGGAGGAAGTTGCGAAAATTGGAGAAAAAATCGATGTAGTGAAATACGAAATCGTTGAAGGTGCTAACGTTATTTCTTACATTCATGGTGCAAACCGTATGGGTGTTTTGGTTGAGTTAAGCATGGCTCCAAGTGAAGCAAACTCTGCTGCAGGTAAAGATGTAGCAATGCAAATCGCAGCAATGAATCCTGTTGCTGTTGATCGTGATGGCGTAGATACCTCTATGGTTGAGCGTGAAATGGAAATTGGTAGAGATCAAGCTCGTCAAGAAGGTAAACCTGAGGCAATGATTGAAAAAATCGCTGCTGGTAAACTTGAGAAATTCTATAAAGAATCTACTTTGTTGAATCAAGAGTTTGTAAAAGACAGTTCTAAGACTGTAGCTCAAATGTTAGATTCAATTGAGAAAGGTTTGACTGTTAAACAGTTCAAGAGAGTTCAATTAGGATAGTAATAGTGAATTTTATAAAATCCCCCGATTGGGGGATTTTTTTTGCCCAAATTTTTGTAATGCATGCAAATTAATCCCGATTTCAGATTATTTACGGTTTTTTAGTTCCGTGATTACCGATGTAGAACACTTGGTTATGTTAAATATTGTTATTTGTCGGGAAATACCCTGAAATTTGCGTTAATTTGATTTGTACGGGCTTTTTTTACATAATACCATAAGAATTATATGAAATACAAAAGAATCCTTTTAAAGTTAAGTGGAGAGAGTTTATTGGGCGATCAAGACTATGGAATAGATCCAAAAGTCTTAGAGGCCTATGCTAAAGAAGTAAAATTAGTAGTTGATCAAGGTGTCGAAGTGGCTATCGTAATTGGAGGAGGTAATATTTTTCGTGGAGTTCAAGGTGCTCAGGGCGGCGTTGTTGATCGTGCTACTGGCGATTATATGGGTATGTTAGCAACCATGATGAATGCTATGGCAATTCAAGGTGCATTTGAGCGAGAAGGTTTAACCACTCGTTTATTGTCAGCCATTAAAATGGAACAAATTGGTGAGCCTTTTATTCGCAGAAGAGCTATTCGGCATCTAGAAAAAGGTCGCGTGGTTATTTTTGGTGCAGGAACAGGGAATCCTTACTTTACCACAGATACTGCGGCAAGCTTACGTGCGGTTGAAATAGAAGCTGATATTGTGATTAAGGGTACTCGTGTAGATGGTATATACGATTCTGATCCAGAAAAGAATCCAAATGCTAAAAAATATGATTCCATTTCGTTTAAACAAGTTTATGATATGGGATTGCAAGTTATGGATCTAACCGCAATTACTTTATGCCAGGAAAACAACAAACCTATTGTTGTATTTGATATGAATAAATCAGGCGATTTATTGCGATTAATGCAAGGAGAAACGATTGGTACAATCGTGGTTAACGATTAGTTTAAATAGTCTTTATCTGTTTTAAGATGGGTAACTTACAAATGTTACCCGTCTTAAATTTGCTGAGAATATTTATCTGAACATGTTAAATTTACGTTTTTGTATACCTATTAAACAAAAAAAACGGCTAGAAGCCGTTTTGTATTTTGTGTTTGGTTTGTTATCTCTATTGAACACACTGTTGCACACTCTATTTAAGCTAGCTATTAAATAGCCGCTGAATGTTCAATGTGTTGTGCTGGAACTTAATTAAGCAAGAGAATTCACATGCTTCTGCAAACTTGATTTCAAGTTGCCAGCTTTGTTTTTGTGAATAATGTTCTTCTTTGCTAATTTGTCCAATGCTGTGAAAGCTAATTTTAACATGGACTCAGCCTCAGTTTTAGATTGAGATTTGCGAATGTTTTTAACAATCGTTCTTGCAGTCTTATGCTGATATTTGTTCAAGTCACGTTTAGCTTCGTTAGCTCTAATACGCTTTATTGCTGATTTATGATTTGCCATTTTACTCTAAAAAAGGAGTGCAAAGATAATCTCAAATGTTAATAAAATCAACTTTTTTCAAAAAAAATGTTGAGTTCTTTAGTCGCTTGTTTCCAACAGAAACTATAATGGTTTTTGGGGGAGTAACCTTTATACCGGAATTCATCAAACTACCCTTGAAAATAGTGAATGATTTTTGAATGTTATTCTGTTTCTGGTGCTAAACGAACAATTAGTCCATCTAATTCGTTAGAAAGGAATAATTGACATCCGAGACGACTGTTTTCCTCCACAAAAAATGCTTGATCTAACATATCTAATTCAGCGTCGTTTTGGGTAGGAAGAATATGATCGCTTTCAATGTATACCTGGCAAGTAGCACACATAGCCATTCCTCCGCATTCACCTTTTACTGGAAGTTCTACAGCTTTACAGAACTCCATAAGATTCATGTTCATATCTGTGGGAGCTTCATAGGCTTGAGAGTTACCATTTCGATCAATAATGGTAATATTGATGGTGTTTTTTTCCATATTAACTTAATTCTAAGAGGATATTTATTAATTATCAGTAGATATTTAGTATTTAAATTCTTGATTATTTTAGATGGTCTACATAGTTACCGCGTATTATGTCGAATAAACCATCTTCCTTTTGATGCATTTCGTATAAACACAAATTTTCATGGTGAAATTCATCCATGTCTTTTAAATGTTGACCTGTAAGTAAACAAAGAAAACTGCGAATAGCTCTTCCATGCATGCAAATAAGAATCGTTTGATGTTCGGTTTCGATGATTTTTTTAAGTCCAATTTTCTGGCGGTTATACATGTTAATTGGAGTTTCTCCACCTGAAATTGCAATATCTAAATGGCCTTGTTTCCAAAGACCAGAAATTTCGAAGAATTGTTTGCGATTTTCCTCAGTAGGTTCTTTGCCTTCTAGTATCCCCCAATTGATTTCGTTGAATTCTGGAATAATTTCGATAGGAATATTTAGGCTTCGAAATGGAGCAATACTCTGATGTGTTCGCTTCAATTCCGTGACATAAATTCGCTCAAAAGGTACGTGTTTAAAGTGATCGAAGAATTTTTCGGCTTGTCTATGTCCCTCTTCGTTCAATTCAGAGTCGATGCCAGAACCTTGAACAATTCCCATTTTATTGAATTGGGTTTGTCCGTGACGAATAAGGTAGATTGTTTTTTTAGTCATATAAGTTGAACTTTGTTCCCTATGGAAACACGTCCCGTTTTTGATACTGCAAATATACAGCTTGAGTCGTTGAATGAGCGTTGTTTAAATACAATGAATACAGCAATTGGTTTTGAATTTACTGAAATTCATGAAGACGTATTAGTAGGAGAAATGATGGTAAGCGAGAAGAATTGTCAACCGATGGGATTATTGAACGGAGGCGCCTCCATGGCTGCTATTGAAATTGCGGGCAGTATGGCCGCCAATTTGGTTATCCCCAGAGAAAAAAGTGTAGCGGTGGGTCAGAATATTCAAGGAAGTCATTTTCGTTCAGCCAAATTGGGCGAAACAATTCGAGTAGAGGCACGTCCACTTCATATCGGTCAACGCAGTCATATTTGGGAAGTTGAATTGTTGAATGCCCAAAAAAAACTGGTTTGTAAGGGAACAATCACGATGGCTGTAATTGCACGACCTGCATAATCGATTGTCATGAGTTTTAAATCCATTGCAATTTGCAGATTACCGCATTCGAATGAAATTCAAATTTACACGGGGACAATAGTAAAATCTTCCGTATTGGAATTTGAGTTAACAGAAAGGCCTCAGTTTATATTAACGAGCGGATTGAATCCTGATGAGATTTTTGGGATTTCGGGGGATGTATATTCTACTCCAATGAATTCGAGTACAGCAAATTTATTGGAAACGTATTTACAATCCCTGGGAGATTCTGTAAATATTTCGGCAGAAAACTCATTCCAGAAGGAAGCCGAAAATTTCAGAGGTAATAATCAAGATATCAACCCAGATTATTTACAAAATCATCAAAACGGCTTAAATGATTTTAATCGTGATTCAAACGGAAACAAGTATGAAGGTCGATTAAATGGCAATGAACTTGAACATTTAATTAGCGAAAATATAAACGATAAGTCCTTTGTAAATCTGCAGAATAGAGCTACCACACTAGAGCAGTTTACGGAAGAGATAGAATCCATTAAAGCCGCCATTTCTAGCTCAGAATTGGAAAAAGTAGTAGCAGCCAGAATTATTCGAAGAGATATTCGAAATCAACAATTTGATTTTTCTTCTTTGGTTGAATGGTATGTGAAACTTTGTGAAAATTACTCGGATTGTTTGATTTACCTATTTGTGGATTCAGATTTAGGTATTTGGATAGGTGCATCTCCAGAATTGTTATTTGAAAGAGATGCGACAGGTATTTCGCATACAGTTAGTTTGGCAGGAACCTTATTCGGAGAATCAGAATCATGGAGTGAAAAAGAGAAATTGGAACAAAGCACCACTAGTCAGCATATCCATGAAATTCTTAAAGAGTTTAATTTAGAGGCAGAGGTATCACAACTACAAGAACGTAAGAATGGGGCATTGCGTCATTTAATCAGTCAATATTCGTTTAATACAAAATCCAGTCAAATATTGGATATACTTAATCGCTTAAATCCAACACCTGCTGTAATTGGATATCCTCAAAAAGTGGCATTAAATTGGGTAAAAAAACAACTTTCTTTAAATCGAGAATTATACTCAGGTGCGGTTGGAATTATATCCACGCAAAAAACGTTAATACATGTAAATCTCAGATGTGCGAAAGTGTATTTGAATCAACAAATTGACTTATTTGCAGGATGCGGGATAAATTCGATGAGTGATCCTTTGAGAGAATGGCAAGAAACACAGCTAAAATCTGAAATAATTGGAAAATTTATTCCGAATCTGTCGAGTCTGAAGGATTGATTTTTTCAGACCGGTTTTTGGGGAATTTTTCGCCAATTGGACGATCGTTTTTTCGATCATCAGGATCGGGAATATTCATATCAGGAGCAAAAGGCATGTCGGCAGTAAGTGGTTTTTTAACCCAAGTTTTACCAGATTTAAAATAACCCTCATAATCTCCGGATGGTATATAGTAGCGACGGTCGTTTCTTACTTGTTCATATGCAGGAGCAAATTGATCACAAACAATAACATTGCCATCAGATTGATATCTTAGAACCATTTGTGCCGATTTGTGATACTCCCAGATAGAACGGGGTTCGGGAGAAGGATCTTCTTCGCTTTCTCTAAAAAGTGGAAAACCGAATTTTAATTCACCGTCCTCGAAATACATTGTTTCAAGTATGGAACGGTTGCTTTCTTTATTGTGACCATCAAAACCCATTAATACAAAAACATCCTGTTTGTTATATTTGAAAGGGAACATTTGATAATACAATGCGCCAATCCACTCATTTTCGGTTAGACCTTCATCTTGCCAATTTTTAGGAAGAGTCTGATTGGTATCGGTAAGATTCCAAATTTGAACACCTTTTTTTGTTTTTAATTGAACAATTGCATGATGAATAAACTGTCCAGTATTTAAAATGGTATTAAAGCTAAAAACACGCACGGGGGATTTGGGGTAAGTGGCAATAGCGATTGTGGTTAATCGAAGCGAATCAAAAGGATATTGCCAAGAAGAAGCTTGAGATAATGTTTCTTTTAATAAATAAACTATACTGTCGCTGATCAGAATTTTAATTGAATCTTTGATAGGTGGCTGCATGGTTGCAGGCCACAAAGGAATTTTATTTATTTGAAGAATTTGATGTTCTGTTTCGCGAAATTCTGCAAAGAAAGAAGCGTCCGATTTTTGAGCAAAAGTGCAACGGACGCTCCCTATTAAAAACATCCCCAGAAAAAAAATCGAATAAAAAATTCTCTTGTACATAGGTTAAATAAACATTTAATAGTGTAACGAGAAAATCAATTTTTCATTTGAGGTGGATGAAAAAATTAGCAATTTTCAATAACCATGGCAGAAGCTCCACCACCACCGTTGCAAATTCCGGCACCGCCAAATTTGCCATTATTTTGTTTCAATACATTAACCAATGTTACGATTACTCGCGCTCCAGAAGCTCCCAATGGGTGTCCTAAAGAAACCGCGCCACCGTTCACATTTACTTTAGAAGCATCTAAGTTCATTAGCTTCATATTGGCTAATCCTACTACTGCAAATGCTTCATTTAGTTCAAAGAAATCAATATCCGATACTTCGATTCCAGCGCGTTTTGCTGCAATTGGCAATGCAACAGAAGGGGTAGTAGTGAACCATTCAGGTGCTTGTTCAGCATCCGCGGTACCAACAATTTTGGCTAAAGGCGTTAATCCCAATTCTTTCATTTTCTCACCAGACATCAAAACCACAGCTGCTGCACCATCGTTGATGGTGGATGCATTAGCCGCAGTAACGGTTCCGTCTTTTTTGAAAACGGGACGTAAGCCAGGGATTTTATCAAAATTTACATTTTTATACTCTTCATCTTCGGAGATTGTTACATCGCCTTTACGGGTAGATACAGTAACGGGAGCAATTTCGTTATTAAATTTGCCATCCGCCCATGCTTTTGCAGAACGAGTATAACTTTCAATGGCAAAGTTATCTTGATCTTCGCGGCTAAAATTGTATTCAGCTGCGCAAGTTTCAGCGCAAGATCCCATTAATGTTGATGAATATACATCGGTTAAACCATCATTAACTATACCGTCGATGGCATTAAAGTTGCCGTATTTGTAACCTGCACGTGAATTGGGGAGGTAGTGTGGAGTCAAGCTCATGTTTTCCATCCCACCTGCAACAACGATATCATAATAGCCTAATTGTATGCTTTGAGCACCTAATGCAATAGCTTTCATTCCACTAGCACAAACTTTATTTATGGTAGTAGCTGGTACATGGTCGGGGATGCCTGCAAATTTTGAAGCTTGACGAGCGGGTGCTTGACCAACACCTGCTTGCAAAACATTACCCATAATTACTTCTTGAACCATTTCAGGTGAAACACCTGCTGCCTCAAGGGCTGCTTTAATGGCAACTGCACCTAATTGGGGTGCAGGTACTGAAGACAAGGCACCATTGAAACTTCCCATGGGAGTTCTTTTAGCTGCTACAATAAATACTTCTTTAGTCATGTTACTTTATTTAGTACAAATTTACTGAAATCCCTCGAAATCCCTTGAAAACCATGAAGGTTTTTCGCATTTAGCATGTTTGGAGGATGCTGAATATGTTTACCTTTGTGTTGTGATTTTAATCATTGAATCATCTGCAGATTATCCAAGTGTGGCTATTTCCGACCATCAGGGAAGGATTGTTTGGGATAAAATTTGCTTGGATCGTCAGTCACATTCTGAAAAGTTGCCGTTATTGGTTCATGAGGCACTTCACTTTTTAGAGGATCAGAAGTATATGGTTTGTAGTAATATTGGGCCATTAACGGCTGTAGCAATAAGTCATGGACCGGGTAGTTATACGGGCCTTAGAATAGGTACCTCATTGGCAAAAGGCTTGTGCTACAGTAAAAATATTCCTTTGATTTCAGTAAATGGTTTTTGGGGGATGGGAAACTGGTTGTTAAGGGAATACAGCCAAATAGAAGCGGTTTTTTCAATGCTCGATGCTCGCAGAGAAGAGGTGTATATCCAACGGGTAAATCGGGAAACAAATTCAAGTGAAAAAATAGAGATTGTATGCGGTGTAGGTAATGCTTTGAATACAAGGGATGTAGGGAATGCACAGAATCCTGGGGGGGTAGGTAATTCCAATTCCGATACACTGGAGACGAATCTGCCTCAAATAGAAGCACGTATTCTTAATGAAGAAACCTTGAAATGGATGAATGTTATGGATTGGAGTAAGGTGGCGTTTATCGGAAATTCCAATGAAAAAGCTTTGCGCATATTAAATCAGTTTGAAGTGATTCAACCGGCAATTGTTTTTTCAGAAGCCCCAAATGCTTACATGTTTGGAGAAGAGTCGGCATATAAATTGAGGCAAGGTATTTTTGAAGATTTGGCTTATTTTGAACCGTTTTACTTAAAAGATTTTGTACCTGGAATCAGTACGAAGTTTAAGCTTTAGTAAACTAATTTCTCAGTAAATCAGAATTGGATCTTATAAAAGTTAACCGAAGCATGAACGTTGCATTTATTGATAATTTTGATAGTTTTACCTACAATTTGGTGCATTATTTGCAACTTACGGGTACTGTTTTACGGGTATTTCGTAATGACGAACTTGATGAACACATAAACGAATTGTTAAGTTCTGATGCTATTGTTATAGGTCCTGGTCCAAATGCTCCCTCGGATGCAGGAATGCTTATGAATATTCTTCCTTTATTGATTGAAAAAAATAAGCCTATATTGGGTGTGTGTTTGGGGCATCAAGCTTTGGGAGAAATGTTTGGTTGGCAGTTGAAAATTGCAGCTGCACCAGTTCATGGGAAGTCTTCTCTTATGCGACATGTTTGCAACGGTTTGTTCAATGGACTAGATAATCCTATGCAAATTGGTAGGTATCATTCCTTAGTTGTTTCTCCTGTTGATGGTTTAAATAATTTGTCGGTTCTTGAAATATTAGGTGAAGATGAAATTGGTCAAATTATGGCATTTAAACATCGTGATTTACCTATTTGGGGAGTACAGTTTCATCCAGAGAGCGTTTTGACACCCCAAGGACAACAGTTGCTTGATAACTGGGTTAAAGAGTTGAAATTAATTTGATCAACGACTCAGAATCCAATTCTAACCAATTTAATAATTCTTGAGGAGAACCGTGAGGCACAAATTGGTCCGGAATTCCTTTGTGTATCCAATTGATTTTTGAAGTTTCATTTGGATATTGTGTTTCAGAAAAATACTTAAACCATTGTCCAAATCCCCCGATTACTACACCATCTTCAATAGTAATTATGGTTTTATAATTTAATAAGGAAGTGTTTATTTCAATGGGTTTGATTTGATTGAAATGAAAATGATCGATTTTCCCAATTGAAATTACAGAATTAGTAATCCAATTGCTTGCGTTGCCACAGCTAATTATAGCTACGTTATTCTGATTGGGTTGGTTTATGGTTTGGGTTACTTCGGAAGATTGTGGAACATTTGCCTTCGGTTGAAGGAAAGTGCCTTTTGATAGGTGAGTGTTTGCTGGTAATGAATCGTATGTATTTTCTGAAGTAGTTAGCAGATTTTCACTTTTTGGAGGTACATTACCTCTGGGGTAACGTATGGCACAAGGCCTTAGGCTTTTTAAATACCAATTAATTGCTTCCTGGAGTTCATCTTCAGAGTTAGGGCAGAATAGAGTTAAATTTGGAATAGGCAGCAAGAATGAAATATCAAAAACACCGTGGTGAGTTGGACCGTCTTCTCCTACCATTCCGGCTCTATCGATACAAATAAGTACCGGTAGATTTTGTAAAGCTATATCGTGAATTAATTGGTCGTAGGCTCTTTGAAGAAAAGTACTGTATATATTTACCACGGGAAGCAGTCCTTGTTTTGCAGCTCCCGCCGCAAAGGTTAGTGCATGCTGCTCTGAAATTCCAACGTCAAAAATGCGAGTGGGAAATTCGTTAAGGCACGGACTCATCCCACATGAACTAATCATTGCTGGTGAAATACCAATAATTCGTTCATTGATGCGCATGTTGTTTAAAAGAATTTGTCCGAATGCGTCCGACCATTTTTTTGGTTTTTCTGGGGATGGAATTTCGGGTTGAAATTTATCGTATTTCGGTGCGCTGTGCCAACGGGTTTGTTCTTTTTCGGCAGGTTCGTATCCCTTTCCTTTAGTAGTCTTGATGTGAAGTATCCGAGGGAGATGGCTTTCTTTGACTTTCTTGAATCCTTCGATAAGGTCATTTAAATTATGCCCATCTAAAGGTCCAGTATATTCCAAGCCGTACCATTCAAAGAAACTCTGTATTTCATGATTATTGACTAAATGTTGATTTATTGCACCGGTGTTGGGGTCTATTCCAATATTATTGTCGTTTAGTATAATTATAACATTTAGCTTTGAGTTGATAATATTATTTAACGCTTCAAAAGCCATTCCTCCGGTCAAAGCACCATCTCCAATGATTGCGATGTGTGGCATGTTTTTCCCTTGTAATTGGGACGCCACCGCCATACCCATAACAGCTGAAATAGAAGTACTGGAATGTCCCGTGCCAAAATGGTCAAACGAACTTTCTGCAATTTTGGGAAATCCTGAAAGACCATTAAATGTGCGAATTTGTGGAAATTGATTTTTGCGATCGGTAAGAATTTTATACGGGTAGCATTGATGACCTACATCCCAAACTACGGGATGGATTTGGGTGTCAAATTGATTTAATAATGCAACAGTGAGTTCGATTACTCCCAAATTCGCTGCGAAATGACCGCCTTGAATAAGAAGTGCGTCGATAATATAGGTTCTAAGTTCACCACACAAATCCGATAATTGCTCCACGGTTAGATGGGTAATTTCATCAGGTGCTGGGAAATTCGGTATTTGTGGAGTTTGAGGCATTAGTTGAAATTATTTTTTGAAGAAAAAGTAAACAGATAATAACAGGAACAAAGCACCAATCAAATGGTTCCATTTAAATGATTCTGTTTTAAAAACCAATAAAGTAAAAATTACAAACACAGATAAACTAAGAATTTCTTGGAGCATTTTGAGTTGAAGAAGCGTAAAAGGTCCTCCATTGTCTTTGTATCCCAATTTATTGGCTGGAACTTGAGCAAAGTATTCAAAAAGGGCAATGCCCCAGCTAATCAATATTATGCCCACTAGTCCTACTTTTTCAAATGTTTTCCATTGAGAAAATTTCAAATGTCCGTACCAAGCAATCGTCATAAATATATTCGATAGTACTAAAAGACCAATGGTTATAAAATATCTCATGGGTTATTATGGCTGCAAAATTAGATAGAAATGCGGTTGTTCTGAAATTTTCAATTATTGAATAATTTTGTAATTTTATTGTAATTTTTTGTTAATATTTTGTTCTGTGTAAATTTCTGGGATTAATGTTTCTCTATATCTCAATTGAAATAACACATTACCACGTAATTATTAATTCATCTTTACAAAAGTACATTTCGTCTATTTAATTTTATTATTAAAATTAAAATAATGATTTTTGTATTAAATTTTAAAATTTACGACTGTCATGGAGCAGAAATCAGATCAAAACCTTCCCAAAAAGCGAGGAAGAAAACCCGGTTCAAAGAATAAGACGAAATCCATTCGTAAGGTTAATTCCAAGAAGGGTGATAGTTTGTTTATTCAATTAGAAAAGGAATTAGCACTTTTTGCGGTTTCGTTACAAAAAGCACAATTGCAAGCAGATAAGGAATTGCAGCGTATTGAATTGCGCTATAAAAGGGAAATGGAAATGCAAAAAGATAAGTTAGAGCGTTCCATAAAGCTTTGGAAAAATCGTGCAAAAGACTACCGCAAGCAAATAGCAGTGGGTGGTGCAAAAAAGCGTAAAGTTGGTAGACCTGCAAGCAGCGTTTTGAAAACCATAGCAAAAAGAGGTCGTCCTGCAAAAGTTTCTTTAGTAAAACGAGGTGGTGGTCGTAAACGCGCCGGAGAATTAACTAAAAGAGATATAGTGGTGCAGTATATGAAGGAGTATCAAAAACCTATTTCTTCCAAGGACCTAATTGCTAATCTTTTTGCTCAAAGCGGTGAAAAAGACTTAAAGCGTTATTCCCAAGGAATTTACACTACATTGACTCAAATCTACAAGAGAGGTGATTTGAAGAATGTAGATGGAATGATTCAATTGCCTTAAATTCAGGATATCAAACAATATATAAATCGAGGATTTCCGGAGAGATCCTCGATTTTTTTTGCAATCCCCAATGACTCAAATAACTGAACTGTTTGATTGCAATAATCTTGATGGGTCTCCAACCAAATTTGTGTTCCTTTTTGAGCTGTTTTTAACGCTAAATTGGCAATTCTCTTGTAAAAAACTAAAGGATCGGATTCCGTAAAAAGTGCAATGTGAGGTTCGAATTTCGTTACGCGTTGGTCCAATTTGGTTAATTCTGAAAAAGGAATGTACGGTGGGTTAGAAACAATTAAATTGTAAGAACTGAAGTTTATATCTGACTCTAAAATATTCAAATTCTCGAACTCTATGCGATTGTCTACTTGCAAAGTAGCAGCATTGAATTTTGCTATATTCAAAGCATCCGGACTAATGTCAATGGCATCGAATTTCCAATTGAGTCGTTCTTTTAATAAAGTAATAGGGATGCATCCGCTTCCCGTTCCAATATCCAATCCCCTGATATTTAATTCACTGAATTTAGGATTTTCCTGAAGAATTAGTTCTATGAGTTCTTCGGTTTCAGGACGGGGTATTAACGTATTTGAATCTACTTTGAATTGAAATTTATGAAAAAAGGCGGTCTGAAATACATACTGTACTGGTTCTAAATTCAGCAAACGTTCTAATGCTTGAAAAATTCTTAATGGAGGTAGATTTTCGGAGCGATCCTCAACGGTAAGAAGGTCTTTAAATTCTGAATCTGAACATCCTTCAATATAATCTTTTACCCACTGCAGAATAGCTCTGGATTCATCTTCCGCAAAATGAATATCCAAATGTTGTTTGTAGATTTTAAGAACGTCTTGTCTGTTCATTAATTTGAGTAGTTTATTGTTGAAATTAATTCATAACCGTGAATCGTTTCGTTATTCTTTTTGTAGGATGATTGGGTAATACGGCTTCAAATTTAATAACATAATTGCCGTTGGATTGGATTTCTCTGGGTAAATTAACAAACAAAGATGCTTTTTGAGGTAATTGCTTGGGTAAATCTAGGGTGCAAATTTGACGACCTGAACTATTAAATACTCCAGCAGATAGTGAATATCCCTCTTCAGGTAAGCTAATTTCTATTGGCAATATAAGTAGTTGGAAGTGGTTAAATCTCACAATTCTATTGGTAATTGTTAGCCAATTGGTATTTATGGATTCGTTGTTTTGGTGATGTGAATTTAACTCTCCGGGAGTTGCCCCCGAATTAGGTATACTGGAATAGGGATTTTTATTTGTTATAGACGGCTGATCTGAAAAATAGGGAAACCAATTTTCCACAAAGTTTGATTCAAACGATGGATGTATCTTTTCCAATGAAAATCCTTTTGCTACATCAGGGAATTCTTGATTTAGCAAATTCATATTAACCTCGTCTTGAATTCCATATAAATGATGATTCAATGCCCATGTGCCTGTGGTGTTTGGAACATCTGGAAAACGAATAGATTGTGCAATATTAAATGGATAGAACTGAGGAAACTGACGGTAAACACTGTAACGATCATCGGTGAAAACTTTGCATTTTTTCGGTGAAATGAATCGGAAGTATTCGTTTTTTAGTGGAATAATATTTTTGAGGATCCGGTTTTCGTCGTAATAAAGTAGATCCCAGTTTTCAAGGTCTATACAACGAAGTGTATCTGTGTTCACTAACTCGATGAAATCCGAAAAACCTGTGAAATTATTTGACAGAATTTCGTTAAACCGGAGGTTTTTGGAATCTCCGGTATGTAGATTGATGTCTAGATTTTTTAAAAGTTCGTTGTAAATCGTTGATTTTTGATTACTTCTGATGAAAGGAAAAAGTACAGATGTATCCAAAGAATAGGAGTTATGTGTCAAACATGGACTCGATCTATGGATTCCTCCGCAATAGGCAGAAAGAGTATTATTTCTACGAAAAAGTAAAAATGAATCTACGGGAATATCTGATTGGTTACGATATTCCAGCAAGGTTAGAGTTGGCCAATTAGAAGGTAAATTGTGATTCCAAATGAGATATATGGAATCCCCGGAACAGAAAGCATCAGTGATTTTATATTGAATTACCTGAGATTGAATGGGGAACATGCTCGTGTCTATTGAGTTTGGGATTCCTGGACTTCCTCCGAAATTACCATTGCTTTTAGCATTGAATTCCCATGAATGAGGCTGGTTAGAATTGATAATTTCCAATGAAATACCTCCCTCTTGAAATTCGGGTAATTGCATTTCTTTGTTGTAACTAATTTTTGAAATCGAATGGCCCGATTGGTTAAAAATGTAAACGGATCCCTCTGAATAGTTGAATCGAGGAAAATCAGGGCAAGAAATAACAATTACATTAAAATTATGATTTAAACTTGAATCTAAAATCCACTGAGACCATACGTTGGAGTCTTTTGAATTAATCACAAGAGCTTGGGTTTTTCCAGGTAATCTATATTTATAACGCCAGGATGAAGGATGACCAGAAAGTGTGTCCGATTGGGTATATTTAAGAGCTATCCGTTTTCCGATTTTTGTTGCTGTGCTGAATTCGGGACTTTTGGACCAATATATAGTTTCTAAGTTGAGATCTTTGTTTGATCGATTGACAATTTCGATATACGGTACCGCGGGTATTCTTCCATAATGGGGTTCAGGGTCTGCTAGTACTTCTGAAATGTAGATGTTTTCGGGTTCAACTGTGTCTAAACGAGTTAAACTATTGCGACATTCAATATGATTCAATGCTATCGAATGTTGAGATGAATCAGTATGAAAAATAACGTTTTTAAAGTTGATAGGTAGCTCTAGAGTTACACGAATTGAATCCAGTACATATTTTAAAGAATCTTTTGTGTTGATTATAAAGTTTGGATTTGTATCCCTTTTGAAACTTACAGTAAAGCTGCTGTGCTTGTGAAATTGAAAATAAGAGCCAGAATTTAAGGTAACTCCTGAATTGAAAGTTAGGAAGTGAATGCTCTTTTCGGGAAAACGATAAGTAAATGGATTGTTCTTCGTGGGAGTGTAGTTCAAATTTTGCGAGATGAAAAAGTAATTTTTTGAGTAGATATTAAACTGAAATTCATTGTTAGAAATTTGATTAATGGAAGTAGCAATCGTATCGGTAAAACATTCACCCCAGCCCCAATTTATTTGATGGATTTTGTGGGAATTAATTGCCGTTTTACCGGATTGTGAAATGGCTAAAATTGCCCAATGTGGAGTATTAAAGTTTGGACTGATAGGTAGTTGAATAGTATGTAAGTTCAAAGAAAATTCTGATAAATTTTGTGAATTATCTGGCTCTGAAAAAGTGAGAATTTTCAAAGAATCAGAACGAATTTCTACGTATACATTTTGAGTAAAATTGCTCGAATTGTATTGAAAAGGTTTTCCAGAATAGATAAGGTTTCCTAAAAATAGTACTTCGAGTTGGTCTTTGGTATTACCCCAATTGAGTTTTATCTCTCGATTTTGAGAATCTCGAAGTATTATAGCAAGCTTGTTAACAGAAGACAAATTAATTTCAGAACTGAAACGAATGTGAAAGTAACCCGTACTGGATTCGGTATTTTTAAGCGTTTCGTGTAAAGAACTAAATTTTTGAATTAGTTCTTGAGACTGTAATTGTTGTATTTTGGATAAAAGTTGGTGGGGATGAATGGGGAATTTTAATTGATAATCGTGTTTTTCCAGGGTGACTGAGTTACTTGAAGCAAATTGCATGCTTCGTTTAAAAAGTTGTGTATCTTGATCTAAATATTCAGGCCAATAAGGTTGAATAAAATTTTCAGATAAGTGAACAGATTGTCCGTTTAATCCTAAATTTTGGGTTAAAAGTATTATGTATATCCCTAAATGTAATCTAGAACTTTTTGACAGTTGTGAAAACGAAGGTATCCGAAAAATGGAAATGGAGGAGTGTATTACAATGGAAATGAAGTGTTTTTCTTCATGAGTAACACCGAAGGATCGAAACGCCCAAAATGAGTTAAATACAAAATGACGATTCGTAAGGGGAAGGCCTAAGTGAAACTTTGAATTAATTCGGGAATTTCCGATCTTTCCAGTGTACTTTCGAAAAGAATTGCGCAAAGGCAATGACTGGAATAAAGATACTTTGAAACCAGGTGGAAAAGAGAATATGGCCAATAGATGGTTTCTTGTTGTAAGCAAATAATAATTTACGAAGAATGACCATGTCTGCAACAAATTTACATCCCCAAGTGATAAAAATATAGTGAAAATCATAGGAGTAGAACCCCCAATAGAATAGTGATACCCAATGGAGTATCAAAAATAGAACCAGAAGGATTTGCGAATTTCGCGTATGATTTAAGGATTGTACTGTTGTTTTCTTTGCCCAACGAATACGTTGATGAAACAATTCTGAATAATGAGATAATACCTTTGTATTTACAGCGGCTTGGGTTGTGTTTAAAAAGTCAACATCATTTTGACTTTTCTGAAATGCTGATTCAATAAGAAAAATATCATCACCTCCGGCAATTTTGTTGTTGTTATAATAAGGGTTCAGTTGTTTGAAATACTCGGTGTTAACGAGCATGTTGGCTGCATTTCCCATGCTGGGTTTTTTTTGGTAAAAGTGATAAAAACCCAATGCCACTAAAGCTGAATTTTCGAGAATTTGATACCATTCAATGAGTTTATTTAATGCAAAATAGAGTGAACTGCTCGTGGATTGAGCTCGATTGAGATGGTTTAATTCAAAACCTACGGGTCCCAGAATGACTTTACTTTTGGATTTATGAGCTTTTGCATACATCAATTCGAAAGTAAATTTGTTAGGAATGCAATCAGCGTCAAGTAATTGAAACCAAGGAGTTTTTATTTGATCAATTCCAAATCGTATGGCATTTTTTTTACCAGTAACATTTGATGGAAGTTGAATCAAAAAGAGGTTTCTAATTTGGGTATGGTTGATGAAATTTTCAATGACATTAGTTCCCAAATCGGTACTATGATCGTTAATGAAATAGAATTTTAGATGATCAAATGATGCACATTTGGGTAAGGATTCCAATAAGTGTGGTAAATGATCAACTTCATTTCTAAAAGGAATTAATACTGACACCGTGTTTGCTGGTATCACAATGGGATGTAGAATTTCCGTATTGAAGTGTTGGGTAACCTTAAGCCAATATCTAAAGTAAATTAGACAACATAGGATAGTTCCAAACAATAAAAAACTAGAAAATTCGTACACTGGTAATTAATGATTTACATGGGAATTTCAGAGTTGATGAGCACGGATGATTTTTTTCTCAATGGCTGTAGTTGAATATCCATCTACAAAAGTGATGGTTTTTACTGCACCGCCATGTTGAAGTACCCAATCTGCCCCAACTATGGTTTCAATAGTGTAATCGCCCCCTTTTACCAAAATGTTAGGCGTGATTTTTTTAATGATTTCCAAGGGAGTATCTTCATCAAAAATCACTACAGCATCCACGAATTCGAAAGCAGACATCACTAAGCACCTTGAATCTTGAGATTGCAAGGGTCTTGCGGGTGATTTTTCCATTCGTTGTACGGAGGCATCTGAGTTGATGGCTACAATCATGAAATCCGCGAGTTGAGCAGTTTCATTCAGGTAATGGACATGTCCAGCATGAATAATATCAAAACAACCGTTGGTGAAAACAATAGATTTACCTTGGTTTTTAATGCTTTGGATTTTTTCCTGACATTCTTCAATTGTCCAAATTTTATGTTTTGATATTTTGGTTTTCATGGTAATTTCAAATTTGATATTGGATTGTTTCGTGAATTTTGATTGGTTAAAAATATATTTTGAGGTAAGTGATGGGTGAATTTGCTGATTTGGATTTATAAATCAACAATCTACGAATTTGTTTAATTAGATGTTGTCTGTGTTTTTTTCCAAACGCTGCATTTCTAAAAAAAGTAACCCATACGAAATTCCTCCAAGTACAATTTGAAAAATATTAGAGAATGCTACGGTAAATACCCCGAATGTATTGGCATCTGTTGTGTCAAATTGATAAACCATATTTAATCCCAATGCTATAAAATACCACACTCCAGCACCCCCTGGCATGGGGACAATAATACCCAAAGTGGAAAATAAGACAACTGAAAGAGAAGCAGCCAAAGTTAAATGTTGAGTGATATTTAGGGCTTGAAGTTGAAAGTACATTGAGAACCAATAGCAAAACCATATTCCCAATGAGGTAAGAATAAACACGGTGGGATTTTTCAGTTTAAAAATACCGGTCATTCCACCTATGAATTTTTGGATTATACCACCTTCGCCGGGTTGTTGGGATTGACGTTTTTTCAGGAACTTGAATCCCAAAAAGCTACATACAATTATAAGAGATATAATTATCCAGAATTTTGGGGATTGTAAGTTGTTAATAATGGGTGAAATAACAAACGATTGAAAGAATCCGAATAATTCGTCGAATTGAAGAATTAAACCGAGTAATGCCATAAATATTAGAGTAAATAGATCGATAATTCGCTCGGTAACCACGGTACCGACAAGCATTTCAACGGGGGCTTTTTCGCTTTTAGCGGTTACTGCACAGCGAACTACTTCGCCACCTCTAGATGTAGCAGAGTTGACTAAATAACCGGTCATTACTGAATAAAAAGCCCTACGTGTGTTGATGGGAAAACCATTAGTTTTGGTTAAAATACTCCAACGAAAAGCCCTTAGATAATGGGCTAGTAACATGATGATAGCTCCGAAAATAATAAAGCTAATGTTGGCTTGTTTTAGCGCTTTAAACGTTTCTGACCAATTTGTTGCATAGCCAATATAGCCAAAAACGGCTATGGCAAAAACGAGCATCAATATTCGTGTGATGGTTTTTTTCAAAATAAATAAGGGTTGTAGATAATAAATAAAATCGTTGAGGATCAAATATAAGAATAAAACCAAACGCATTCATTGTTGAGTTAATGAATGACCTATTTCAATTTTAAAAAATATTAAATCAATCGATTGTTTTTATCGGGGAAGATATTTTTAGGTTGATGCAATTTCGCTTCTGATGGTTCCATGTACTGAAACGTCATAATGATCAATTGATCGCCTACTTGACCTTTACGAGCAGCAGCCCCGTTAAGGCCAATGATACCAGTGCCGCGTTCGCCTTCAATGATGTAGGTTTCAAATCGCTCACCGTTATTGTTGTTCACAATAAGGACTTTCTGATTGGGAATCATACCTGCGGCATCTACTAGGTCCATGTCCATAGTAATGCTTCCAGTATAATTAAGTTCGGTTTGGGTTATCCGAACGTTGTGGATCTTCGCTTGAAGTACTTCGATGTACATTTGCCTGCAAAGTTATATTGAAAATATTGAAATCGCATGAAATAACATGTTGATTCGCGTAATTTTGCTTCATGCAATTTACTTCTCAAATAGTAGAAAGGGCAGTGGAGTCGTTATCTTCTTTTCCAGGAATAGGTAAAAGAACGGCTTTAAGACTGGTTATGTACTTGTTAAAGAGACCTGAAATGGAAGTTGCAGACATGGCACATGCCTTAATTCGATTGAAGACAGAGTTGCATTTGTGTAAGGAATGTGGCACAGTTAGTGACTTTGAATTGTGTGAGATTTGCTCAAATCCTTCCCGAGACAAAGCACTTATTTGTGTGGTAGAAGATTTTAGTGATTTAATGGCAATTGAAGCCACAGCTCAGTTTAAAGGTGTTTATCACGTTATCGGTGGTTTAATTTCGCCCATGGATGGTGTTGGTCCTTCAGATTTGAATATTGAATCTTTACCTCATCGTGTGATGGATCATGGTGTTCAAGAAGTTATTCTGGCCCTAAGTGCAACTGTTGAAGGCGATACTACTATGTACTACATTGCAAAAAAATTGACTAATACCTCTGCGAAAGTTTCGAATATAGCCAGAGGAATCTCAGTAGGTGGTGAAATTGAATATGTAGATGAAATAACTTTGGGTAGATCCCTAGTACAGAGAACGGAATATTCGGTTAATTCTTGATAAATCATTAGATTCGTTGGTTGAAACCCATGCATCAACTTTCCGTCGTAATTGTCAACTACAATGTAAAACATTTCTTAGAGCAGGTGCTGATCTCAGTAGAGCGTGCCATACGCGATTTGGATGCTGAAGTTTGGGTAGTTGATAATAACAGCGTGGATGGAAGTATGGACATGGTAGTTGATAAATTTCCATGGGTTAAAACCATCATAAACAAACAAAATGTTGGCTTCTCAAAAGCCAACAATCAAGCAATTTTAGAAAGCAATTCTAAATATGTTTTACTGTTAAATCCAGACACCGTACTGCAAGATGATACTTTACTCAAGTGTGTAGCGTATATGGACAGTCACCCGGAAGTTGGGGGACTGGGTGTGCGTATGATCGATGGTAAAGGAAAATTCTTGCCCGAAAGTAAACGTGGACTTCCGACTCCAAGTGTTGCTTTTTTTAAGATGACGGGATTGTCTAGTCTATTTCCCAAAAGCAAGTATTTTGGTCGTTATCACATGAAATACCTGAGTGAATTTGAAAATCACGAAGTTGATGTTTTGGCTGGGGCTTTCATGTTTATGCGTTCTGAAACATTAGACAAGGTAGGTCTATTGGATGAACAGTTTTTTATGTATGGCGAGGATATTGATTTGTCGTACCGAATTACTTTGGGTGGTTATAAAAATGTATATTTCTCTGAAACAACGATTATTCATTACAAGGGAGAAAGTACGAAAAAGAAATCAGTTAACTATGTTCGAGTGTTTTATAATGCCATGGTGCTTTTTGCCAAAAAACACTATTCTACTCGAATGGCAGGTTGGTTTTCATTTTGGATAAATATTGCCGTTTATTTAAGAGCCATATTGGCGTTGTTTATTCAACTCATGAATAGTTTTGTCCTATTTGGAGTGGACTTCCTTTTAATGGCTTTTGGATTTGTTGGAATAGCAAAGTACTGGGAATTGTATAATAAATATGTCCCTGATTTTTATCCGAAAGAGTATTATTGGTTTCATATTCCCATTTATGTATTAGTAATTCAATTCGCAATTTGGTTATCGGGTGGTTACGATAAGCCCTTTAAAGGATATCGAATGTTTAGGGGTGGTTTTGCTGGGGCTGTTTTGTTGTTTGCAGTATATGGATTTTTATCCAAGGAATTACAATTTTCAAGAGCTATTTTGGCATTGGGTGCAGCTTGGAGCATAGGAATTGTATTGGCTTTTCGGGTGTTTTTAGACAGAGTACATTTAGGCGGAATCCAATTTTTAACTTCTGATGAAAAACGGGTTTTGATTGTGGCAGAAGAATTAGAGTTTATGCGTATTTCTGAACTTTTGCAACGCAGTGAAGTAAAACATACATTGCTGGGTAGAGTGAGTATTTCCAAACTAAATACTGACCAAAATCTCTCTGATGTCAAAAAGTCTATATCTCCAAATGCGCATCTCAACTCTGAAATTCAGCACATTGGTACTATCGAACAGTTAGATGAAATTGCCGAAATATTTTCGGCTAACTTGATCATATTTAGTGGAAAAGATGTAGCTGCATCGGAAATTATGAGATCTATGTCGGATTTTTCAGAATCAGAAGTACAGCTAAAAATTGCTCCAGATAAAGGTGAATTTATCATTGGATCGGACTCGAAAAATGAACCTGGAGAATTATTTACAGTAGATGTAAAGTATGCAATTTCAGAAGTCTATAACAGAAGAAGAAAGCGAGTTTTTGATTTAATCATTGCATTATTTCTGATATTGATTTCTCCGATTTCGATATTATTGCTTTTGTTTTGGCAGCCGTTGCGACAATTGTATTCTTCTGTTTTTTCCGTTTTTTGGGGATACAAAACGTGGGTGAGTTACACTGGGTTGGATTCTTCGAACATGCTGCCCAAACTAAAGCCAGGAGTTATTTATAGTTCCAATGGTTGGACCGATACGGCATTTGAAGGGAATGTGAATTATGTGTATGCCCGAGAATATGAAGTAAGCAAAGACATTCATAGTTTGCTGCATTTTCTCTTCAAAGGGAAGAAATGATGATTTGGAATCAGTTTAGTTTTGGATGATTAAAAAGAAAAAAATAAATACTTACGAATTGAGGAGATTCATTAAAGTCATTCTCCTTTTATTTGCTATTCTAGTAGGTATTTTAACATTGTTTTTGTCGCAAAGATTGGTAGATAAAATTGCCATTGAAGAAACAAAAAAAATGGAAGTATGGGCAGATGCGGAGCAAATTTTAACGGATCCCGCAAGTGAAGGTGATTTGGGATTTCATTTGAAAATTGTTCAATCTAATGAAACTATACCCGCTATTTTAGTTTCAGAAACGGGTTCAATAATTCAGCATATCAATATTGTAAAAGAGGGCGAGAGCATATCCCCTGAAAAATTGAAGGAAAAACTCATTCAATTCGAATCTGAGAACAAGCCCATAGACATTCCCATTGATGAGCAAACTACATACAAGGTATTTTATGGTAAAAGTTCAGTTTTACGTCAATTAGAATATTATCCGTACGTAGTATTGGCCATTGTAGCCTTATTTATGTTGGTGAGTTACGTAGCATTCTCTTATTCAACGAGAAGCGAACAAAATCAAGTTTGGGTGGGCTTAGCTAAAGAAACCGCTCATCAATTAGGAACTCCTATTTCTAGTTTGATGGGATGGGTGGATGTGTTGGAAATGGGAATGTTTCCCGAAAATGCAGCGGAAGAAATGCGTAAAGATGTGGATCGCCTAAAGATCATCACTGAACGTTTTTCGAAAATTGGTTCTGAACCTGTTCTCAAAGAACAAGACATAAATTTAGTTCTTGAAAATTCGTTGAATTATATGAAAGGAAGAATTAGTCCTTCTGTAGAATTTCGGTGGACATTATATCAAAAACCTTTATTTGTTCAGATAAATGAGAACCTCTTTAATTGGGTCATAGAGAATTTGGTGAAGAATTCGGTAGATGCAATGAACGGAGAAGGGGTTTTAACATGCTCTGTTTTGTATAGGAATCACCGGATGTATTTAGATATTACAGACACGGGGAAAGGTATACCACGAAATCAGACCAGCGATATTTTTAAACCAGGATTTACCACTAAAAAACGTGGTTGGGGTTTGGGGTTGAGTTTGGCAAAGCGAATAGTTGAGGACTATCATCAAGGTCATATTTCAGTTAAAGAAAGCATCCCTTTTGAGAAAACTACGATTCGAATTACACTTAATGCCAAAGTCGGAGATTAATTGTGCATTTTTGGACAATAGAAGCTAAATTTGATGTATGATTCAGCGAATTCAAACACTTTATTTATTGATGGTTTTTATTTTGGTGGCATTGTTGGCGATTCAGAATCCCATTTATGCAGAGTTTTCCATCAAGAATCATAATAACACCATTACCTATATGTATTTGAAGTATTTGTCGCAAGTAAATACAGGTATGGATTTGATACAGCCTTTGATTAGTTATAAATACATAAATTTAATCAATCTGATTTTAGTAGGCGGGGCTTCGTTTTACGCTATTTTCTTGTATAAGAATCGACCCAAGCAAATGAAAGTAGTGATTGTTTCTTTGATTGCATCGATAGTTACTCTGAGTATGTTGGTGGTGGATTATTATCTAACCAAAAGCAGCTTAAGTGTTGGTGTAATAGGTGCTACTTTAAATCCACATGCGCTTTGGATGGTTATGGCATTTTTACTAAATCTATTTGCACTAAAAGGTATTCGTGAGGACCACGAAAAGGTGAGCAGTCGCGATACCATCCGTTAAAATACAAATTTACTCCCCGAAATACTCAACGAAGTTATTTTGAGTTTCCCAAAGTGTGATTTTATGTAGAAATACACCTTCGGGTAAGTGTGGTGCAATTCGATGCCAAATTTCAACAGATATGTTTTCAATAGAAGGCATTTTGCCTTTTAACCAAGATACATCTAAGTTCAGATTTTGATGATCTAAATGTTCTATAACTTCTTGTTGAATAATAACCTTTAGCTTTTTTAAATCCATGACTAACCCAGTGTGAGGATTGGGTTCACCTTTTACGCAGACGTATAAATCAAAATTATGACCATGGAAATGAGGGTTGGCACATTTACCAAAAAGTTCAAAGTTTTCTGATTCTGATAAACGATTGTCCCACAATTGGTGTGCAGCATTGAAATGCTCTTTGCGGGTTAAATACAAAATGGCCATAAATCAACTACAAAATAACAAAATACTAAATGAAAAAATGGTACTAACAGTACCATTTTTTCAAGGTTTCTACTGTTTTTTGAATATCTTCTATTGAATTGTATTTGCCAAAGCTAAAACGAACGGTAGTTCGATCGGAATTGGGTTTAATTGTATTAATTACGTGACTACCACCAACGGCACCACTAGAGCATGCACTTCCCCCGCTAGCTGAAATACCTTCAATATCTAGGTTGAAAAGTAACATGTTTCCCGCTTTGTTTGGAGGGAATGAAGCACTTAAAACGGTATATAGGCAATTTCCTGCATAGTCGCCATTGAAATCAATACCAGGGATTTCCTGATTTAATAACTGAATCATTTCAGATTTTAAATGGGAAATATGTGTCTTCTTTTTGTCGATATCACGATAAGCAATTTCCAATGCTTTTGTTAAACCTACAATTCCATATACGTTTTCGGTTCCGCCACGCATTTCGCGTTCCTGCGCACCGCCTGTAATTAGAGGCTTGATTCTAACGCGCTTGTTTATATACAGAAAACCAACACCTTTGGGGCCATTGAATTTATGTGCAGCACCACAAAGAAAATCAATTTTTGATTCCTCTAAGTTGAATGGAAAATGACCCATGGTTTGAACAGTATCGCAATGGAAATATCCATTAGCACTTCTAACCATATTTCCTACAGTTTCCACATCTAATAGATTTCCAATTTCATTATTAGCATGCATCAAGCTTACTAAAGCACCTGGAAATTCATTTAGTAGCTCTTGCAAATGATTTAGATCTACATGTCCATTGGGTAAAATTTTCACTAAATGCAATGTAACTTTTCCCGTTTCATGTAATTCCTCAGCAGTGTGTAGAACCGCATGATGTTCAATTGGAGAAGTAATTAAATGTTTTATGTTTAAGCTTTCTACTGAAGAGCGAAGCGCGATGTTGTCGGCCTCGGTTCCCCCAGAGGTGAAAAATATTTCAGACGGTTTGCAATTCAACAATTTAGCAATTTTGCCTCGACATTCTTCAATTATCGATTTTACTTTTCGACCATGAGCATGCGAAGAACTAGGGTTGCCATAATGTTCAGACATTACAGGCAACATCGCTTCTATAACCTCAGCATCTAATGGGGTAGTTGCTGCATTGTCGAGGTAGATTCTTTGATTATTTTCAAGCATTAAATTTGGTTATTGTAGGTTAAATATCCTAGGAATTTGTAACAAAGTTTCGCCATAGTAAATTCGGTTATTAAGTCGATTTCACGTGGAGCAATTTCAACAATGTCAAATCCAACTACTTTTTTTCGTTCACAAAGTCGCTTCAATAGCTTTGTACCTTGTTGCCAAGTTAAACCTCCGGGTTCTGCAGTTCCTACTGCGGGTACAATTGAAGGGTCAAATCCGTCAGCATCGATGGAAACATATACTACGTCGCCTAATTTGTCAATACAATCATCAATCCATTGATCTTGGTTATCCAGCATATGTGCATACCAAGTATGAATATTATCAGATGATTTGATTAATTGAGATTCTTCTATACATTGAGCTCTGATACCCACTTGAACCAAATTGATTCCCATGTCATGTACTCTGGCCATAACGCTAGCGTGAGAGTATGGATTATCGTGATAAGCTTGACGTAAATCGGAATGCGCATCAATTTGTAGTATGGACATTTCCGGGTATTTTTCTTTGAACGCACGGGCAAAGCCATTGGTTACAGTATGCTCAGCACCCAGTGAAACTACAAATTTGTTTAAGTCTAATAGTTTCTTTGTTTCTTGGTGAATCAGTTGCATAGCTTCCTCATCCACCTTGCCGTCGAAGTCCATTTCTGCCAGGGTAGCAATTCCGATGGATTTGTAGGTTTCTTGATCCAGTTCTTCATCATAAAACTCCACATAATGGGAAGCTTCTACGATTGCTTTAGGACCGAATTTTGAACCTTCAAGATAGCTAGAAGTATACTCATAAGGAACTTGTTGAATAACTACTTTTGCAGTATCTATTTGGGTTAAATGTTCTTCTGGCAATGCCAAAAAGCCTTGTTCAGCAGATAATACTTTCATAAATTATTTTACTCTTTCAACGTAAGTTCCAGTGCGTGTATCGATACGGATCTTTTCCCCGGTATCAACAAACAAAGGTACGTTAACGCTAGCACCGGTTTCAACGGTTGCTGGCTTTAGAGTATTGGTAGCGGTATCACCTTTTACACCAGGTTCGGTGTAAGTAACTTCCAAAACTGTATGGTGGGGAGGTTCTGCAGATATTGGAGTTTCGCCCTCAAACGCCACGATTACGGTATCGCCTTCTTTCATGAAGCGAGAACCTTCACCAAATAAGAATTTTTGAATGGGAATTTGGTCGTAAGTGTCGTTGTTCATGCAAACAAAAGCATCACCTTCTTCATATAAATACTGCAATTCGTGAGTTTCAACACGAACTATTTCAACTGTTTCTCCACTTCTGAAGCGGTTTTCAGCTGATTTACCGTCTTTTACACGACGCATTTTTGCTTGGTAAAAGGCTCTCAAGTTTCCTGGGGTTCTGTGCTGCCATTCGGTAATTAAGCAAAGTTCACCGTTGAATCGGATAAAGTTTCCTACTGAAACGTCTTGTGTGGTTGCCATATAACTACAAAAATACTAAAAATGACTGAATTGCCTAATTTTCACAGCGAGACAATGTGATTAGAATTCGACTTAATCTTAATGGATAAATTTGATTTTTGGGGAATGTACAAACATATTATCAGGCAAATAGTTTATTAAACGCCAAATTCAAAATTTAGGTTGTAATTTCCGGTTAATGTAGCCTTTAAAAATCGATTCTTACCGATTTTTAAACAAGGTGAAACCAGTTTAAATTATTATTCATCCAATTCTGACTTCTGATTAATAATAAATGATACTGCAACACGGATCAAGGGTTGTAACCTGGGACTGTATGGAGAAGAAATTTGATTCATTGGAATCGCTGCAAAGAACTGAGCATAAAAATTGTTCGTGAGTAGTTCAATTTGACCGAAAGCCTGACTTGTTTTCATTTGTGTTGTGCTTATTATTTCGCCATATTGTCGATCAGACTGATTAAAATCCCATTTTAATCCCATTTGAGGGATGATTTTAGCTTTTGTTTTATCGCTCTTGCCCTTGGTGTCCCACAAATAATAAAAACCAGATTGAATTCCCCCATTTATTCCTGGTTGGTAATTCAATTCATTCATGAAGGGTCTGGATATTCGAGTTTGCATAGCAAAACCCCATTTTTGTATATTCCATGAAGCAAAAGATTGTAAACCCAATGTATACGAACCATTTCCGGCCTGTAATTGTTGGGGTATCATCCGTTTTTCACGGTCTCGGATTTGGTATTGACCATTTGGCAATTTGCTGGTCAGTCCGATAAGCCACAAGAATTTATGATTCTGAAATGGTTGATTTCGATTATCGAGCAGTTTGTAATTCAGAGAGAAATTCAAATCGTTCAGAGCCAAAAAGGATTCATTTTGACCTTCATTGTATGCATTATTGCGAATTATTTGATTGACTCCCCAGTTTAATTGAATTTGAAATTTGGGATGGAAGTATTGTGCATAGCTCAAGTTGAACGATTGAATTTTATCGGAGGTGGTATATGGGTTTCCTGAGTTAGTCAAGGCCGAAGTTTGATATCCCCAATGAAGAAGATTAATTCCAATAAGCGGTCTAGTTATCGATTGACTGAACCCCATAGAGGTAGAGCCTAATTGAGCGGATGCACCACATACATCGCAGGCTTTTAGCTTTTTGGGGGAAGCAAATGCGATTAAAAATACAACGAAGAATACCACAAGAACTGGGTGAAATCGAAGTTGATGTTTATTAGAAATTATAGAATAATTGGATTGTTGCATGGTTTATTTTAATGAATTTCTGAAAATTTGGGATTAGCAATGAAGTCGTAGTCTGTGAGCGATTTGATGAAAGCAATGAGATCTTTTCGGTCTGATTCGCTCAAGGTAATTGGTAGTAATTTGCCACTATAATCTCGGTTCGATTTGATGTGACTTGATTCCACATATTTAATCAGGACCTCGTCTAGAGTTCGAATGCTGCCATTGTGCAAATATGGATAAGTGAGTTCTGAATTTCTTAAAGTGGGAACTTTAAAACGGTATTCATCGTTGATTAGTTGTGTAATTCTGAATCTTCCATTGTCAGATCCAAATGCTACAATTCCATTGTACTCATACTTATAATTGGTAAAAAGAGGTTCGGAATGACAACTGTTACAATGAGTTTTAAATAATTCGTAGCCGTTTGATTCAGATTGGTTGAAATTAGCTTTGCCTTTCTTAACTTGATCGTATTTTGAATTGTTGGAAATTATTGAAAGCATAAATTGTGATAAAGCCCAAAGCGTGGTTTCTTCATTGATTTCTTTACCAGGAAATGCCTTTTTGTACAAGTTGATGTATTTAGGATTTTCTTTAATTCGTTCAATCACACTTGTAAGTGTCATCCCCATTTCGTTGGTGTCTGTAAATGGTGCGATGGGCATTACATCTAAATGACGAATTCCCCCATCCCACATGAAAGTTGGAGACCACGCCAAATTGATTATGGCAGGAGAATTTCTAATTCCTTTGCGGTTGTAAATTCCGAAACTCACTGGTAAGTTATGGTCTGCAAATCCGTGAACTTGTGCATGACAAGAACCACATGAAATGGTTTTGTTTGCAGATAGGTTCACATCGTAGAATAAATGTCGACCTAATTCAATTCCTGCAGGGGTTGGTTTGTTATTTTGGTTGGGATATGCAATTTCCCCAAATTCAGTTGGATAATTAAATTCAGGTGCAGATTCATGAGGGGATTCTGGCTCACAACCCAAAAATGTTAGACTAATTAAGGTAATGAATAAACGAGTATAAAAATTAATTTTCACAGGGAATGGATTAAATAGATTGGAAAACGGATGGAAAGAAACTAGATCCGATGGACGCTCGAGCGGAAGAGATGAATGAGGAATTAAAATAATAAATGAATTTGGAGGATCTTAAACATTCCTCCAAATTCATCTAAATGTAAAATCGACTTATTTATGTATGTGGTCGAATAAAAATCCGTCGCTATAGTTTTTTGCCATAGAAACCGCATTGTCTCCTACGTTGTGTATGACATTTAGGTCTGCAACTTTTACGGGTCCATGCCAAATTTTTGCCACATTAACCGTAAAATGTACGGTAGGTTTTGCCGTTGGAGCAACAGTTAAAACTTCTTGATCAAATGTGAAATTTCTTTTATTAATGGCATTAAAGGGTGAAGTGTATCCCCCTAAATGATACAAAAACATCCCTGTCGGTGATTGAGGTGATGTTCCTTCAATTCTAACAAAAATATAACCCGTAGACCAACTCCAGAACATACCGTTGGATGGATTCAATGCTCCTGATTGAATGCCGCTGTTATTTCGTGCACTATCTACGCCTATGGTGTATTCCATACCCGTGTAATCACCACTTGGAACGTCTTTGATTTCAATGGAATTTTCTTCAGGACTGATTAAGTAGTAACTTTCGGGAACTACGAATTTTGATCCGTTGGCTTTCGTAAGTACAATGTTTGAAACATAGTATTTTAACAAATTTACAGAAATAGTATCTTTAGACATGGGGTGCAACAAAGGCGTATTCATGTAAAATGGTGCCTTGTCGAGTCCCCAAATATGTTCAAATTCAACTGTTAATGTGCCTTTGGTTTTAGTTGGCTCTGTTGGTTCATCCGTGCAGGATTGGAAACTGAAAGTTGCAATAAATGCTATGCTTGCTAATGCAAGGGTTTTAAATATAGATTTTTTCATGATGATGTTTAATAGTTTGTATTTCAAAATATGATGATTGTTAATAGATTAGTGATCTATTACGAGAATAAAAAGTCCAGATTAGATAAATTGGTATTGATAATTTCAGGACTCTTCCTTTCGGATAATCCGGGCAAATTTGAAGCAGCTATTCTTGAAATTACAGCAATTGAGCAGTAACTACTTCATTTGAATTCATTGCTTAAGATAAGCAGGGGGGATGCGAAATGTCGGGGAAATACCCATTCGTGATTTTAACTGTGTTAGTAGAAAATATCAAGGATTGAATTTTTGTAGGATTTGCAACTTCTACAGAAATCACTTCGCTAAAGAATTCAAAATTTTGTGTGCTGATGTTGGGGTGTGTTTCCGATTCAGTTGATGCCTGATTTACTTTTTGTAACGATGCTTCTAACTGGCAGCTTCCTTGACAGCAGTTCTTTGGTTTGTTACGTTGCACACAGGATTTCGTAATAATTTCTTCTCGATTAATGTAGAAATTCGCAACTATCCAAACTTGAGCTAACCATTGAAAGTTCAAAGCAATAATTACTATTGCGTTGATTATAAATGGAAAGCGGTATTTTTTGAGCAGAGAAATCACTTTTTTAAACGAGTAACTATCTACACTCGAAAATAGTACGAATTTTGCAATAATACCATGACATTTATCACAATTGACAAAGCCGTGTATTGGGTAATTGAGAAGTTGTATTTAAGTTTGCTTTCTAAGAATTTCATCCCTCAGAAACCTAAAAGAAAAACAGTAAATTGCTTGAAATTATAATCAGTAATCTAACTTCAAACCGTATTTTCTCATAGCTTTGTTAATAGCAAATTGACGTTTTCTGGAAATCGGATGATTGATGCCGCAGGTTCTAGGACAAGGCAACATAGAAATGATATTTATAGATTCTCTGCGTGTTAATTCTTTACCCGATTTGGAATAATAATAGTGTGCTGCTTCATCAATTCCAAATGCCCCTCTTCCCATTTCAATGACATTAAGATATACTTCCAGAATCCGTTTTTTTCCCCAAATGAGTTCAATCCAAAGGGTATAATAGGTTTCTAGGCCTTTTCTTAACCAGCTCCTGCCTTCCCAGCAAAATACATTTTTAGCTGTTTGTTGACTAATGGTACTGGCTCCGCGCACACTTCCACCTTTCATGTTGTGATTTATGGCCTGTTGAATGGCTTTAAAATCAAAACCGTGATGATCAAAGTAGCGTTGATCCTCACCAGCTAAAGCTGCAAGTTCAAAATGGTCAGGAATATCCTCAATATCAATCCACTCACCTTCGTATTTTCTCAATTCACTTTGGGATGATTGAATCCAAGTGAATGAAGGATTCACCCATTTGTAGAAAAATACAGGCAATAAAGAAATCCCGAAAATAATCAGAATGTACTTTAACAGTTTAAACGGATTCATGAGTTATTTGAGTTAGCAAATTTACAGTTCATCCTGTAGACATGCAAAACGGAATCAAAACCCATTAACACCGTTTACGGTAGTGTATTTTAATACCAAGTTTTTATCCGGATAAATGCGTTTAAACGCACTTTGAACCATGAGAGTTGCCTCGTGAAATCCACAAAGGATTAATTTTAATTTTCCTTTGTAGGTATTGATGTCACCTATGGCGTAAATGCCGGGAATATTGGTGCTATAATCTTCCGTGTTTACTGAAATTGCGTTTTTATCAATGTTCAATCCCCAATCGGCAATTGGACCTAACTTAGGCGATAATCCAAAAAGAGGCAGGAAATAATCGGTTTCAATCCATTGCAATTCTGACAGGTCTTTTGATTTAGCCCCAACGTGAGTTAACCTCTCGGAAGTGCCTTTCAATTCGGTGATTTCGGTATATGTGAGCAGATTCAAATCCCTAGAAGCACTAAAATCCATTACTTTTTGTACCGAATCTAAGTGACCTCTGAACTCTCCACTTCGATGTACCAATGTAACTTTAGCTGCAACATCCTTTAGGAAAATGGTCCAGTCTAATGCACTATCTCCGCCTCCGGCAATTACAATATTCTTGTTTCGATATTTTTCGGGGTCTTTCACCATGTAATCTACTCCCTTTTTTTCAAAATCAGATAGATTTGAAATAGGAGGTTTTCGTGGTTCGAACACCCCTAAGCCACCGGCAATTGCAATATTTGGAGCTTTGTGTTGTAGCCCTGACTCCGTGGTTACAACGAAGTTTAAATCGTCGATCTTTTCAATTGAAACAGCCTTTTCACCCAGTGTAAATCCGGGTTTGAACGGCTCAATTTGCTTCATCAAATTATCGATCAAGTCGCCCGCTAAAACCTCCGGAAATCCAGGTATATCATAAATCGGTTTCTTAGGGTAAATTTCAGTTAATTGTCCACCGGGTTGAGGTAAAACATCAATCAAATGACAACGAAGTTTCAAAAGACCAGCTTCAAAAACGGTGAACAAACCTACGGGTCCAGCCCCAATAATGATAATGTCGGTTTCGATCATGACGATGCAAAATTACGTTGAATCTGACAGATTGAAAATGACAAAAATCACTCAACCCGAAGAATTCCCTTTTCGGTGAGTTTGTATACACGATCGCCGCAATCGAATGTGTCGCCCACTTTGAGTTTTTTGATGTCGCGAATTTCATCATCGGTTTGGATGATGCTACCACCTGTAGTACGAACGAGATTGAGATAATCGTTAGGAATATCGCCATTTACATTGCCACAAAGTACAACAGAAACCGGTTTTTTAACAAATTTCAAAAGCATCATATCTTTGATGGGAGCTTTCGCATCGGCAATCATCAAGACAGAATCGGCATCAGGCCATTTTTGAAGAGATGTTAGTATGGCTTCGATATTGTTTTCAGGAATATCTCCTCCATCACCGTTTTGCATTGCAGTAACCAAGGTGTTGTAAATGGAATCGAACTCATTGTATTTGCAGGTGTAAACTCCTCCAGAGGCACCAATTCTTTTTAACATGTGCGGCGCGCCATTTCCATCATTAAAAAATGAAAAATGTCCATTTTTACGAAGGTCCTCATTGAATTTTATATAGGCCAAAACCTGAGCAGAATAAGGAGCCATGGATGCAGTAACATCGGTTACTACTACCCATTTTCCGGTCATTTTTTTTGCTAATAGGGCATCAAATTCATGTGTATTGGCTAAAATTCCTCCATTAAAAACTCCCACTCGTTTTTTATAACCTTTGATTTTTTTACGGGGGATAGAATCAATTACGGTGGTCATTTCTGGTTCTCTAAGCCAAATACTGCGACTGTTGTAACGAATCCCTTTGGCTGCTTTTCTTGAATTTCTTGGAATATACAAGCCGGTTTCTACTCTTCGTTTTCTTTTACGATAAAGTGTTTTTTCGGGGACATCTATAATCGAATCGTGAAAATTGAGCAAAATTCGATTGATCAGCCATTTTTCAGCAGATAGTTTTTCTTCAGAGGGTGGTTCTCTTAAAAAAATAATGAAACCATGATACATTTTTCGGGCTTCTCCTTCGGTTTTGGCTTTCCGTTGTTCTAAAACCCTCCACTCAACTTGTTTCATTTCAAAAACCTCTGGGAAAAGTGCTTGCAGATTTTCAAATCGTTTTCGATTTAATAAAGGTTGGTTGAAAGTGTCAACTTGGCGATACTTTGTATAAACCAAATGAACGGTAATTACTTCTTTTCCTTCGGGTACAATTACTTTTTTGGGAGGTTTTACAAATTTGGAACTGGAGAATTCCATGGGTAGAAAAATTACATTTTCTTCCGTATTAGTTGGATGTTCAACAATAGAAATTGGACGAATTTTCATCAATTGATCTACTGTTTGTTGAGCATATGATGCCGAAACTGCAACCAAACAAATTATCCATAAAAAATATTTTGAATTAAGTCGCATCTCGGTTAAGTGAATTAGAGAAGGTGAAATTAATAAATATTTAAAAAATTCAAAATTAATTTATTGAAAATAAGTCGCTTACCCCAATTCCTTTTTCAACTTTAAAGCCTTCTGCATAGGTAGCTCCAATGGGACGTCCAAATTCACGAGCACGGGCTTCTATGAAATGGAAGAAGTCTTCAGTACTGATTGGAGTTATTGGTTCCTTGCTGTTGGGACTGTAAAATTGACTTGAAAATGCTTTAATACTCTCAATCTTGGTTGAATATTCATCGGTGATATCTACGATAATATCCGGTATTAAATTTCGGTCTTGAATGTAGTGATAGATGTTTTTAGGACGATGAGCTGATTGCTCCTGGTCGTTCCAATGGCTTATTATTTTGGGTAAGCCGGAAAGAAAACAAGCTCGAGAAGTAAGTTCGGATGCTCTTCCATGATCTGGATGTCGATCGGATGGAGCATTGGCCAATACAATTTCAGGTTGAGTGAAGCGTAACACTTCAATGATTCTCATCAGAGAATCTGTGTTGATTTCAAAAAAACCATCACCTAAATTCAAGTTGTGTCGAAAATGAACTCCTAAAATTGTAGAACTTTTGTTCGCTTCTTCATAACGTAATTGGCGGTTTCCACGAGTTCCTAATTCTCCTTCAGTTAAGTCTAAAATTCCTACTTTGTACCCAAGTTTAATGTGTTTCAGAATAGTTCCTGAACAAGCTAATTCGGCATCATCGGGATGTGCAGCAATGGCTAGAATATCGAGTTTATTGGGGTTTTGGTTCATGTGGGCTGGATTGTGATAGTGCTATTTAGTAAGCAATAAAAATGACAACTGGAATGCAGTTTAATAATGAAAACTTGCTGGAGGTTGTGCAATTACATTTTCTAACGTATGGCCAACCGCTTTGAGTGTATTTTTGTCGATATTGCTTAAATTGTCTTGATGGGTATGCCATTCAGGGGTAAATCCTCCTTCAGATGTGTAATGAATAATATCAATCATGGGTATTTTGGTAGCTTGGTAAACATACACATGGTCGTCGATAACAGGGTGGGTATTCACTGTTTTGAAGTAATTGCCGTAACCCAATTCTTGCCCAACAGTCCAAACATGTTGTAAAATAGTGTTACCCCATTCGTTTGAATTAGCTTCCCACAAAAACTCTGCGTTTTTGCCGCCTACCATGTCGAGTAAAATTCCAAAACGCGCGTTGTAGCCGGGTGTGTGTAAATTTTTACCCCAATATTGACTTCCTAGACAGAAAGAATTTTCATGGTCTGAATTTCCCCAATCTTCTGCATCGAAGAATATAAAGTCGATACCTACATCATTCGGGATTTTCTGAATACTACTGTTGCGGGCTAACTCTAGTAAAACGGCAACCCCACTAGCACCATCATTAGCACCTTGAATGGGTTTTGATTGGTCGTCGGCATCTTGATCGGCGAAGGGTCTGCTATCCCAGTGTGCAGTGAGTAACATTCTTTTCTTTGCTTGGGGATGGATGCTGCCAATGATATTGTAAACGGGAATTTTCTTTCCATCGAATGTAGTTGCAGATCCAATTTGAATGTGTGCCGTGTCAACATAGGAGCCCAATTTTTTTACCAACCATTCAGAGCATTTTTTGTGTTCCGGAGTTCCAGGTATTCTGAATCCAAAGGAAACCTGTTTTTCAATGAACGCGAAACTAGAGTCCGCATTAAAATGTTGAGTTGGTTTTGATATTAACTTTTGAGTTTCAATGGATTCTTCGCTGGATGAATCGGTTTTATTTGATGTACATGAAGTAATCCAAAAGGCCAATGAAGTAAGCCCGATGATTAAAATTAGGTTAGTATTTATTTTTTGGGGAGTCATAATGGGGATTGACTGAGTGAGTGTATAATGAAATAAGTTTAACGATAAAAACAGGGATAAATTATTTACAAAATTAATTGATTCACTTGTGAAATGACAGAATTATACTCAGAGTAAAGACAATTCCATTAAGATTTCCGATAAAGGCATAAAATTTTGGTTAAATTCGCTGAACAGCATGAAAGAAGTAATAAAAAGCATGACCGGATTTGGTCGAGCTGCGTTTGAGAATGAATGGATTAAAGTACAATGTGAAATTAAAGCTCTAAACGGAAGATATTTTGAAGCGGATATACGCTTACCTCGTTTTTTGAATGAATTGGACCCTGCATTACGCCGTTTGTTAGGAGAGAAGTTAGAGAGGGGAACTATAACTTGCAGTTATAATATCAAATTGTTGGATCCCCAAAATGCTCAGCAAGAATTGCAAGTGAATCAGGCCTTGGCTAAACGTTCGCTGGAAACATTGACATCTTTGAGCGACTTTTTAGGAGTGGAATTCAAAGATCCGTTCCGTGAAATATTGAAAGTACCTGAGGTAATTACAACTGCCGAGAGAGAAATATCCCCCGAAATAAAGGATAAAATTGTAGAAGTTACGCTGCAAGCTGCAGAACAATTGAATGACTTTAGAGCCGTTGAAGGAAAAGCTACCGGAGAGAAATTGCGCAGTTTGATCGATGAGATTTCAGTTGAATTAATGGCAATTGAGCAGCATGAAGGAAACCGCCGTGAATCGCTGAAAGAACGGGTTTACGGTAATGTTTTAGAACATGTGTCCGAAAATTTAGTGGATATGAATCGTTTAGAACAAGAATTGTTGATCTATCTAGACAAGTGGGATATTGCCGAAGAAAAGCAGCGATTGGGGCAACATTTAACGTACTTCATAGATACATTGAACAAAGAACCCAAAGGTAGAAAGTTGAATTTTATTGCTCAGGAAATGGGTAGGGAAATGAATACATTGGGCGTGAAAAGTAATTTTTTCCCGATGCAACAATGTGCTGTTCAAATGAAGGAAAAATTAGAACAGATCAAAGAACAAGTCATGAACATCGTTTAATCTTCCAAGCTTTTTACACTTACTTAAAATCTATTAATTTACTTATCTTAGCTACTGATTCTACAAATAAACAATTCGATCCTATATGCAAATTTTACATAAGCTCACCCGAATAACAAGTGTTTTTTTGGGCTTGTTTTTGGTAAGTGGAACACTTTTTTCACAGGAAATACAGGCAAATCGCCAAGATCCTGGGAAAATTGATCCTCCTCAAAAAATGGCAACTTCTGATATGCCATTTACGCCGTCAAAATCAGATAGAATGCTCAGATTTATTGAGGAAATACCAGCTTCTTCAGCAGTTGGACATATAAAAACCCTGGCTGTAATTGACCGAATTATTCAAGTGGATACAGCCGAATTGCCCGCCGTAATTTGGTCGGATTTAAACGTTACTCAGTCGTATTTTTTACAAGAAGCGTTGAGAACCCCTGTGTCTGACTCGGTGGAATGGAAACGTTTAAAATATTATGGATGGAGTTTGTTGAATCCTGATGATGATTACTTGAGTAGCTATGGAGATTATTATATGGGATTTTTTGATAGTATTCAAAGTTGGTTGTCAACAAAATCGGAGGCTCAACGCAATCGCTTGAATCAAATTACGTTGCTTTCCGAAAGAAATTATACGCCTTCCTATATCAGTGATTGGGGGAAACCCGACCTTCAAACTTCACAGATGTTGGGAATGTGGTTGCATTACATAGAAAAGAATAAGCTGAATACAACTGAAACTTCATTAAATCCTGCATTGGTTTCGGATGTTCAAATTCATTATGAGAGTTTAAGAGCGTTTTGGAAGTCGCAATTATGGACGGATTCTGCGAATTTCTACAAAGAACTAAAGGGTGAGAGTGATGGTGAATCCACTACAATTGACTACAACTATATGAATGAGGAAACATCATTCGATGCCATTTCCGCTTATTACAAATTTGTTTTATTGAATCCGCTGAAAATTAATTTAAAGTGGCGTGTATCCGGAACACCAAATTGGATGGAATACCGTTTGATACAAATGTGGGAAGCAAGTTGTAAAATGGCGGCAAATTCTTCCAAGTTTATTGAAATTGCTGATAAACTAAACAACGATTTGTATACGCAGAAAGAATTCAAACAATTGGTATCTCAACCTGAAAATACAATAACTATTAGCAATTTAAATTTGTCGAAGGAATGGAGCACCGTTAAAAATGATCCTACCCAAATGGCTGCTGTATATGTTATGCTGAGATTTTTGGACTACGATAAAACGGATATTCCT
>CAYPYX010000014.1:0-8762 GCA_964415065.1 uncultured Rhizobium sp. | reverse complement strand
CAATGGGGTGTTGGTGCGTCGTATTTACAATTATTTAAAAGTCAAAGTGCCTTGAATTCTACCATCAACAAAACATTGAATTCCTATGGTATTGCTTCGTTGAGCCAATTAAGTGCGGTTGGTTTCGAAGCTTGGTTAACCCCCGATAATACCATGACGGGTATTTCATATCATGTGAACAATGGTTTGGTTTCGGGTTTGAGTGACGAATTAAAATCTCCTGCTCAATATACTTCTAGATATGTTGGATTTTCTAGTGGTGGAATATTTAAACGTCGTTATTATGAAATTGGATCCGGCGGTACGTATGGTCATTTTGTGCAGAGAATCGTAATGCCTCAATCGGCAACTGGAACTGCTATTTACAATGCTAAACGTACAGAAGTGATTGAAAATAAATCGTTTGTGTATGGAGTATATGTAGAATCTAAATTGAAGTTAAAATATCTCTATGTAAAAATTCATGGAGGTTATCAATGGGATTTTTCGGATCGACGTTGGCAATACAGAGATCAGTTTATTAATTCATCAGATCGTTTTTCACTGAGTAGTTTCTACGCCTCAGTTTCTGCAGGTATATTATTGAATCAACATTGATCGTCACACTATGACATTAAATCTTATTTACATTCGCATGAAAGCAAACAGAATTAGTACAAATAAATCATTGAAAAATTATCTTTTATTGTTTTTGGGGATATCAGGGATGTTTGTTTCCATGAAAGCTCAAGTTATACCCAAGGCTCATATTTTTAGCTTGAATTCGGAAGATTATACAAACAATGAGGCGTTAAATGAAATTTTCCCGGAAGCGCGGAATGCTCGAATTGTGTTAACTGGTGAAAACCATTATCAAGTGGCATTTAATTCCCTTATGGAATACACTATGATGCGAGCTTTATATGAAAATGCAGGTTATCGCAATTATATCATTGAAATGAGTCCAAGCAGAGCTCATTATATGCAGCGCTTTATTTGTGATAATGACTCTCAAGCATTGCGGTATTTGCAAAGTGTATCTTCCCCAAGGTATATGAAAATCTTCTATTTGCTGCATGATTGGAATCAAAAATTAAAGCCTGAAGACCGTATAAAAATTTATGGTGTGGATGTAGAACGATTTGAAGATTTATCTGCCGATCGGATGCATGAGTTTTTGAAATCGTGGTCCAAAAAGTCGGGTAAGACTATTCCGATAGAAATTTTGCAGGACGTATACAATTTCAATCAATATGTACAAAACAGTTTTGATAATCGTTGGAGTAATTGGGAAAGTCAGTTTACTCGTTTGTCGGGTACTAAGTCCTATTTATCGGGATCTAAGTCTATCTATGAAGAAATTATGGATTCCGTAGCTGCTACAGTAGCAGCTCCTGTGGAGGGATATACAGATGTTGCATTAATTGATTTTATCAAAAGTGTAAAATCCAAGCAAGAATTCTATAAGCAATGGTTAGGATCAGATTATAAAGAGTTTTTGACCTTATTTAGAGATATAGATGATTGCAATACTTGGAATCAACTGGACAATTCAGCATTGCAGCATGCATGGAGAGAGGAGAATATGTTTAGAAATCTCTCAAAATTATTGAATCAGTATCCTCAGGAAAAGTTTTTTGGTCAGTTCGGAAGATGTCATATTGTGTATTCACTTTCGGATAAAGATTGCGGTTGGTACGATTATCATTCGGTGGTAAACCGATTGAATGAACGACATTTTAAAAGTGACAGTAATGCAATTGTGTCTATTGGTATCTTTTACAGCAACAAAGAAGAAGATATATCTACCGATAAATATGTTGAATATGAAGCATTGAACAAAGAAGTGAAGGCTTTAAAAAAAGTGGTGAGTGAAAAAGTATTACTTTATGATCTGAATGATTCTGAAAGTCAATTAAAATTACTAAAAACCAAATTTCGTTTTGTTATGGTAAATCATTCCAAGGACAGCGATTTAGAAGAAATCAAAGGAGAGTTTGAAGAACCCAATTATGTGAGTAGAAGTAACCGTTGGGATTTTGTTTTAATGCCATTGGGAGTAGAATATACGGAATTGGATTACGGACAGTTAAATGCGCATTTTTTGGCCTCAGGAAAAGTTATGTCGGATCCATCCAAATGGAGAATACAACACGAATTGGGCTTCCAAAATAGAAACTTTATTTACACTTTATTCGGAAGCTATACACCGAATACCGCAGCGTTGGTTCCCACATACGGAGGAATGTTATTAGATGATACCACAGGTAGTGTTTATCACAGAGCTTGGAACTTGGGTTCATTTATTGGATATCGGATGAATTTTGATCACTGGGATATTCAATTAGGTGCTGAACTTGCCTACCAAGAACAACAATTAGCCTTTGAACCTAAGTCGAATGACTTCTTTAATACCCGTTTTGATCAACGAGCGGTAGTGCAAAACTCAACTTGGACGGCTGGAGGCAGACTCCAAGTAAATTATCACATAAACAAAGTGGTAAACTTGGGAATACGGGTTCGGACATCCAATAATCTTTGGAATGGAGCCTATTATTTTGATCATTCACAAATTCTTTATACCGATTTGGGCAAGAATTCTGGATTTAATGGCTGGGGAGCATCCTTCAATCTGAATTTTAGAATTCGCGATTAAACTTTATTGAATAACTTTGCGAGATGTTTAGGGAAATACCCAATTTACTTACCCTTGGAAATCTAGCATGTGGATTGCTGGGAATTAATTTTCTCGTGAATTATAATCCATATACGGGTTCAGAAAGTCTAATTTATGCTTTGATTCTTATGGGAATTGCAGGTATTCTGGATTTCTTCGATGGATTTACTGCTCGATTACTGAAAGTGGATGGTGAAATGGGTAAGCAATTAGACAGTCTAGCGGATTTGGTTACTTTTGGAGTTTTGCCTGGGCTTATCTGGAAAAAGTTCATGGATATGACCGGTGCTTGTCCTCCAACAGGATTCTGCATTAATCAATATGTGTGGTTATTAATCCCTTTAGCAGCGGCTTATCGTTTGGCAAAGTTTAATATTTCCACGGATCAAAAAGTAAATTTTAAAGGAATTCCTACTCCAATAACGGGATTGGCATTGGCTTCATGGGTGCTTCTTTTTGATGGTATTTCAGCTGAAGGATTAAGCTACTCTCAGATTCAAACAAATTCGGATTGGGGTTTTTATAAAGTATTAACCAACTTCTATGTGATGCTGTATATGCCTTTATTGTCATCTTATTTGATGATATCTGATTTAGATATGTTATCATTCAAATTCAATAAGGAAGACGGGTTGAATGTATATCGTATTGGTTTGTTAATTGTGTTATTGGGATTATTTGTAGTGAATTATCGCTATGCATTGCCCATATTTTACATAATATACATCATTATTTCACAAGTATCATTTGCAATCGTAAATAGAAAAAACAATGAGTAAAGTTGGTATAATTATGGGGTCGGATAGCGATCTACCCGTTATGAAAGATGCAGCGGAAATTCTTTCTGCTTTGGGTGTTGAAACAGAAGTTACGGTTGTTTCTGCTCATCGTACACCTGATCGAATGTATGAATATGCTAAATATGCTCCAGAAAACGGAGTTTCTGTAATTATTGCAGGAGCCGGAGGAGCTGCTCATCTGCCTGGTATGGTGGCGGCTTTAACTCATCTGCCAGTAATAGGTGTCCCTGTGAAATCAAGCAACATGAGTGGAATTGATAGTTTGTACAGCATCGTGCAAATGCCTCCTGGTGTTCCCGTTGCAACAGTAGCGATCAACGGAGCTAAAAATGCCGGGATATTAGCAGCTCAAATATTGGGAATTTCCAATTCCGCCTTAGCTCAAAAGGTAATTGATTATAAAAAGCAAATGGAATCAGAAGTATTGGAAAAAGCCGAGCGTCTAGAGTCCATTGGTCATGCCAAATATTTGGGAGAAGATTAATTTAAGGATTAGTAATATCCAATAAACGATTTCAAAAGATGATCATAGTTGGCAATGCATTGCTCTCGGAGGATATCCTCGAAAAAAAATTCGTTTGTCAGTTGGATAAATGTAAAGGGGCTTGCTGTGTTCAAGGTGATGCCGGTGCACCCTTACTTCATGAGGAATTAAATTCAATTGAAGAAGTAATGGAAAAGGTGAAACCTTATATGCGTGAATCTGCATTAAAACTTATTGAAGAAACCTCTTTTTTTGCTAGAGATCCAAGGGATGGAGAGTTGGTTACCCAATGTGAAGACACAGGTGAATGTGTTTTTGTTAATTACGATGAAAAAGGAATTGCAAAATGCACTATTGAACAGGCATATAATAAAGGGGAGATTACATTTAAAAAACCAATAAGTTGTCATTTATATCCTATTCGAGCCAAGAAGTACGGTAGCCATGTTGCACTAAATTATCACAAGTGGGAAATATGTTCCGATGCCTGTAAAGCAGGTGATGATTTGAAGGTGCCCGTTTTTCGATTTTTAAAAGAACCCTTGATTCGCAAGATGGGTGAGGAGTGGTACCAAGAACTTGAACAAGTTGCAGTAGATTGGAGTGCACAAAATTCATGAAATAATAATAAGTTGTGGGCTATTGAATAGCCATTCAAGCTCAATGTAGTTTTAAGAAGGGCGGTGCGTTTACCATGTGGAGTACATTGCTGTCAGATGCTTTGAGAAATATTCGGTGCGGTTTTCAAATAGACTTGAAATAATCTAATTGACCGTAAGTTTATTGTTAGGCTGAGTTATTTGGTAAAGGCTTTAGCTAATCAAGCAAGACAATAATCCCAAGAACATCGAAAGTTTTAGCCAATGGGATACATTGCGATAATCCTTCTTTGTGGATGCTTTAATGATCTTGATGATGATAAATGATACCAAGGGTAGGATAATAATGCCTAAAAACGCCCAAAAAATGGCTTGTTGAGCAAAGATACCTACCATTATGAGGGTGGCTATGGTCAGAATGAGGAAAAAAATGGCCAGGATCTTCGATTTTTTCTCTCCACTCTGAATAGCAAAAGTTTCAAATTCTTGAGCTTTATCTCCTTCAATATCCTCCACATCTTTAATGATTTCTCGAGCAAAAGTGACAAAAAATGCGATACTTGCGAATTCTGCAAAATATGCTTTGCTGACTTGATAAACACCTCTAGATGCGATATATACCACCATTCCAGCGATCAATGAAACCAATAAATTGCCCATGATATATTCACCTTTAAAGTCACTGCTGTAAAAATACAAAAGCACAGCTATAACTATGCACAGAATTCCCATCCCCAAACCGGTAAAAAATCCCAATAAAATACCAATGGCGGTTAGAACAATATAATAAATGCGTGCGGTTTTTAATGAAATATGACGTGCAGCAATTCGTTTATGAGGACGATTTATCGCGTCCGTTTCTATATCAAAAACATCGTTTATTACATATCCACCTGCGGCTACAAAAATAGAAGCTAATGTAGTTGTAATTGCTTCAGGAATTCGGATGTTCGACCAATCGTACCATGCCAATCCGTGGTGAATTCGTGAAGATGACAAATAAAACAGCACTTGAGTAAATGCTGTTAAAAGGAGATTAATGGGACGAACTATACCGAAATAGTATTTCATCGGCGTAAATATAGGTAAATTAATGAGTTAGACACTCGTTTTTTAACGGTGTGCAAACTTCATTTTATAATGCGCATTGGTGCGTCCTTTGGAAATGGATTCCAATCTGCGTTTTAACATGGTTCTTTTCAATGGCGGGATTCGATCGGTAAATAATATACCTTCGATATGGTCGTACTCATGTTGAATAATTCGGGCTGCCATCCCTCCAAAAGTTTTAGTGTGCTCTTGGAAGTTTTCATCGAAATAGTGAATGGTTAACTCGCCTTTTCGTTTCACGTTTGCTCGCACATCTGGGATGCTTAAGCAACCTTCTTCAAATTCCCATTCTTCTCCAAATTCTTCAATAATTGTTGCATTGATGAAAACTTCTTTGAATCCTTCGGGTTGAATATCATCAATCTCGGATCCATCTACTATGAAAAGTCGGATGTCTCTTCCAATTTGAGGAGCAGCTAAACCAATGCCGTTGGATTCGTACATGGTTTCAAACATGTCGGCAATAAGTTTTTTCAATTCTGGATACTGGGCATCAATTTCTTTTCCTTTTTTTCTCAGGACAGGTTGGCCATATGCGTAAACGGGCAATATCATGCTATTTTTTGTAAGTAGGTTTGGAGTATCAGTGTGGCCGAAACGGTATCGAGCACGCCTTTTTCTTTTCGTTGATTTTTTTTCAATCCCATGGTGTGCAGCTGTTGCTGTGCGTCGTGGCTTGAGAAGCGCTCATCGATGGTTTCCACAGGTATTTGAGGATAGTTGTTATTGAGCCATTCAATAAATTGTTTGACATATTGAGTGGCATCAGTATCTTCTCCGGTAAGGTTAACAGGCATGCCAACAACAATACATTCTAAAGATTCAGACGTAGTGTATTTTTTTAACCAGTCAGGAAAAGTGGTTGCTTGAATCGTTTCAAGCGGCTGAGCAAACATTTTTAATGGATCGGTAACGGCTAATCCAATGCGTTTTAGACCGAAATCAACTCCTAATATTCGCGACATACTGCAAAGATACGCGAATTGAACGCGATTAAAAAAAAGAGTCGCCCAAGGGGGCGACTCTTTCTATAAATTGGAATCAGAATCAAGTTCATTTTGTCTAAACCCATTGAATTCGGATTATTCAAGAATAGGTTCGTGAACGAGATTGGATTTATGGATTTTCAGAATGAAAGGATGTTGTTTCTCCCTTAGAGATTACATCATGCCGCCCATTCCACCCATTCCGTCCATTCCGTGAGAATGTCCTTTTTCCTCTTCCTTGATATCACTAATTACACATTCTGTAGTTAAAATCATTCCACCGATAGAAGCAGCGTTTTCCAAAGCAACGCGTGACACTTTCTTAGGATCGATAACACCAGCAGAAATTAAGTTTTCGTATTGATCAGTACGTGCATTGTAACCGAAATCATCTTTGCTTTCCATTACTTTTTGAACAACAATACTTCCTTCGCCACCTGCATTGGCAACGATTTGGCGCAAAGGTTCTTCTAAAGCACGACGAACGATCGCAATACCTGTAGTTTCATCTTCGTTTTCACCTTTCATACCATCCAAAGCAGCAATTGCACGGATAAAGCTTACTCCACCACCAGGTACAATTCCTTCTTCAACTGCAGCACGAGTTGCGTGTAATGCATCATCAACACGGTCTTTTTTCTCTTTCATTTCTACTTCGGTAGCAGCACCAATATACAACACAGCTACACCACCAGCTAACTTAGCCAAACGCTCTTGTAATTTTTCGCGGTCGTAATCGCTGGTTGTGTTTTCAATTTGTACTTTAATTTGGTTGATACGAGCTTCAATCGCTTCTTTAGATCCAGCACCGTTAACAATTGTAGTGTTGTCTTTATCGATGGTAATTTTTTCAGCAGTTCCTAAGTCAGCTAAAGTAGCGTCATCCAATTTTCTGCCTTGTTCTTCAGAAATAACGGTTCCGCCAGTCAAGATAGCAATGTCTTGCAACATTTCTTTTCTTCTATCGCCGAATCCAGGTGCTTTTACTGCAGCAATTTTGAGTGAACCGCGAATTCTATTTACAACCAATGTAGCAAGAGCTTCACCTTCAATATCTTCAGCAATGATAACCAATGGTTTTCCTGTTTGAACTACTTTTTCCAACACGGGAAGTAAGTCCTTCATGGTGCTGATTTTTTTGTCGTAAATCAAGATGAAAGCATTGTCGAGATCAGCTTCCATTTTGTCGGTATTGGTTACGAAATAAGCGCTCAAATAACCGCGATCAAACTGCATACCTTCCACTACATCCACTGTAGTTTCAGTGCCTTTTGCTTCTTCAACTGTAATTACACCATCTTTACCTACTTTTTTCATAGCTGCTGCAATCAAACTACCAATGTTGTGGTCGTTGTTTGCAGAAATGGTAGCAACTTGTTCTATTTTGCTATTGTCATCACCAACGGGGTGAGCCATTTCGTTCAATTTAACAACTGCTGCTTTAACCGCTTTTTCGATACCGCGTTTCAAATCCATAGGATTTGCTCCAGCAGCTACGTTTTTCAAACCAGCAGTTACAATTGCTTGAGCCAAAACTGTTGCAGTGGTAGTACCATCACCAGCGATATCAGCAGTTTTACTAGCAACTTCCTTCAACATTTGAGCACCCATGTTTTCAACTGGATCTCTCAATTCGATTTCTTTTGCAACGCTCACACCGTCTTTTGTAACATGTGGAGCACCGAATTTTTTATCAATTACTACGTTACGTCCTTTAGGACCCAAGGTAACTTTAACTGCGTTTGCTAATGCATCAACACCTCTTTTCAGGCCATCGCGAGCAGAAATGTTAAAATCAATATTTTTTGCCATAATTTTTTCTTTTTTTAATCGATTTACGAAAATTAGATAATTGCTAAAATGTCGTTTTCACGCATAATCAAATAGTCTTTTCCTTCAACGCTGATTTCAGTTCCAGCATATTTTCCGTACAAAACGGTATCCCCAACTTTAACGGTCATGGGCTCATCCGCTTTTCCATTTCCTACAGCGATAACTTTGCCCTTCTGCGGCTTTTCTTTAGCAGTGTCAGGGATAATGATACCAGAAGCAGTGGTTTGTTCAGCGGCTACCGGCTCTATCAGAACTCGGTCAGCCAATGGCTTAATGTTAACAGACATATTCTAT
>CAYPYX010000013.1:30438-49333 GCA_964415065.1 uncultured Rhizobium sp. | reverse complement strand
ATAAATTGCAAGCATGAGTTTAACTCGTTCCCCTAAAACTTCTACATCTAAACAACGTAATGTAATTCTTTTAATCATAGTTGCTTCATTAGGTTATTTTGTTGATATCTATGATTTAATCCTTTTCAATATTGTTAAACGTGAAAGTTTAGACAGTTTAAACATCGACTTTAACACCTTCGAAACTGTGTTATTTCGATATCAAATGGCTGGAATGTTGATTGGCGGTATCATTTGGGGGATTTGGGGGGATAAAAAAGGAAGAGTAAGCGTATTATTCGGTAGTATTTTGATTTACTCCGTGGCAAATATTGCAAATGCATTTGTTACAACACTTTGGGAATATAAAATGTGGCGATTTGTTGCCGGACTTGGATTAGCTGGAGAATTAGGAGCTGCAATTACATTGGTTTCAGAGTTGATGCCCGTTAAAAAAAGAGGAATTGGAACTATGATAATTGTAACTTTCGGTGCCTTAGGTGCTGTTGCTGCGTTTTTGGTTTCTAGCAAAGGCGATGCTATAGGTTCATTCATTTCCAGTATAATTGATCGCCCTCTAGAAAATTGGCAAGTAGCTTACATTGTTGGTGGTGGAATGGGACTGTTATTGCTTGCACTCAGGGCCGGCACATTCGAGAGTGAAATGTTTATGAACATTGACCAGAGTAAAGTTAAAAAAGGAAATCTATTATCACTATTCCAATCCAAAGAGAATTTTCTAAAATATCTTGCCTGCATAGTAATTGGATTACCTGTTTGGTTTGTCGTGGGGATATTAATAGCCCTAGCGCACCGATTCCTACCTGAAATTACCGGAAATCCAGATATTCTAAATCAAATACCAACAAAAGAAATGGTATTGTGGAGTTATGTTGGATTGTCAGCTGGGGATTTGTTTTCAGGAATACTTTCACAGTTGCTGCAAAGCAGAAAGAAAGTAATTCTAATTAATCTTATAGGAATTATTGCCATCATGTCGTTGTACCTTTTTGGTCCAGTTGGCTCTGCAAATTATTATCGTTTCTTGGCAACTGCTTTGGGATTTGTTACAGGATATTGGGCTTTGTTTGTAACCAATGCTTCCGAACAATTCGGTACCAACATACGCTCCACGGTTTCTGCAACGGTACCTAATTTTGTGCGTGGAGGAGTGTTAATCATTACCTCTGGTTATGAATTATTGGAAAAGTATACCCCAACACACACAATAGCAGCATTAATTATTGGAATTATTTGCATTGCTGTTGCTATTTGGGGAACTTTGCATGTAGAAGAGTCCTTTCATAAGGATTTAGACTATTACGAAAAATAAGAATTTTGAAACCACCAAAAAAACTCTCATTCATTGAGAAGATAGTTTTAAGTATTGTTGAGGATCAACCTAAAGGCACGCTTAATACACAACGCGTTTACGCAAGAATTCCCAAAGATTCCAGCATCCAAAAAGATTCAGTTTACCAAGCTTTACTGTCACTCACACAGAAAAAACTAATTGATCAGCCAAGTAAAGGTAATTTTGCAAAAATTCAACCTGAATTACTTACTAAAGCTCGGGTCATTGTCAATTTTGCCGGTGAATTATTACTCAAAGACGATGAGAAAAATGAAATTCTCAGAATCCCTCAGTCCGCGTTCAAAGGGTTGTTACCCGAAGATGTAATTGAAATTGGATTTCAACGAAAAGGAAAGCGTCAAGAAATATCACGATTACAACTAATTAAGCGTGAACCTCGTAAAGTGATTGGATATTTAGATGTATTCAATGATAATGGATACTTACTTACAGGCAAAAGTGGTTACAATGATATTCAAATTGATGCCCCTATTGATTCAAAATACGATGGATTAAAAGCAGTTGTTGAAGTTTACGATTATCCCGAAAGAAGTAAATACCCTGTAGGAAGGTTGATTCAAATTTTAGGAAAAGCTGGAGAACATGAAACCGAAATGCACGCCATTGTAGCCGAATTTGGTTTCAGTTCAGAATTCCCATCAGATGTACTTTTAGAATCGGAAGCCATTTCAGAAATTATTCCCGATTCAGAAATAAAAATGAGAAAAGACTTCCGAAAAGTAACTACATTCACCATTGATCCTGTGGATGCCAAAGACTTTGATGACGCCATTTCCCTTGAAATTTCTAATGATAACATTAAAATTGGAATTCATATTGCCGATGTTTCTCATTATGTGAAACCCGGAACTCCTTTAGAAAGAGAAGCCATCAATCGTGCAACTTCTGTTTACTTGGTAGATAGAACCATCCCCATGTTGCCTGAAAAATTGAGTAATAACTTATGTAGTTTAAGACCCAATGAAGATCGCTTGAGTTTTTCGGTAGAATTAACTCTTGATCTTGATTGGAATATAACTAACACCTGGATTGGAAAAGGTATCATCCACTCAGATCGTAGATTCTCCTACGAAGAAGCACAGGATAGAATAGTTAAGAAAGAAGGGGATTTTTCACAGGAAATTGAGTTATTGAATAAAATTGCTCTTAAATACGAAGAACAAAGATTTAAAAATGGAGCGTTACGCTTTGAATCCAAAGAACTACGATTCCAATTAGATGAGAATAATCTTCCCACAAAAGTTATTGAAAAACAAAGATATGAAGCACATAAATTAATTGAAACCTATATGCTTTTGGCAAACCAAGCGGTAGCTGTTTATGTGTTTAACTTAAAGAAACCTAACCCCCCATTTATTTATAGAACCCACGATGAACCTCCAAAAGACAAGCTCATTGAATTTGCAAAATTTTGTAAATTGTTGGGTTATCCAATCCAAATTGATAACGAAAAACAGTTGAGAAAATCGTTGAATGGATTGCTAGAAAGAACAGCCGGAAAGCCTGAGGAAGAACTTCTGCAGCAAATGTCCATTCGCACAATGGCAAAAGCAGTTTACACTTCCCAGAAAACAAGTCATTTTGGTTTGGCATTTGATTTCTATACCCATTTTACCTCTCCAATTCGTCGTTATCCTGACTTATTGGCTCATCGTATTTTATTTGAATATCTAAATAAACGAGAATCCCCGTACACCGAGAATCAAATTGAAGAATTGGCCAAACATTCTTCCAATATGGAACAAAAAGCAAGCGAAGCCGAAAGAGCCAGTATCAAATACAAACTTGCAGAATTAATGAAATTCCATGAAGGTGAAATTTTTGAAGCTCGAATTACAGGTGTTACTGACTGGGGAATCTATGCAACTATTTTGGATTATCATGCTGAAGGATTAATTAGACTTAGCGACATTCGATTCGACCAATTTTATTTTGTTGAATCTGAACGGAAAGTAGTTGGAAAACGAAGTAAAAGAACATATCAATTGGGCGATTTAATTTCTGTGCGTGTCAAAAAAGCCAATGTTGCTTCCAGAACAATCGATTTAGTTTTAATGAATTAATGTCTAAACCGGTATTATTTTTCACCTTTTTGAAATATTAATCCAAACTATTCAATATGTAAATTCGTTAGTTTACATAATTTAAAAGTCCAAAGACACCTTTTATAAGTATTCATCTAAACCAGTTCCATATTGCGTTTCAATAATAAATCTCGACAAAATCCCCCCCGAAAATAGAACATTCTGATATTAATAAATCTGTATATACAATTATGAATTTAACCATAGAACAACTGCAAACTGCATATTCTGAATATTTGTCACTTCATCCCTTTCAAGGTAATCCTAAAAATTTGTATGACCCGATGAATTACATTATGTCGCTTGGCGGAAAACGAATTCGTCCAGTTTTAGCACTTATCGGCAATCAAATAGGTGGAGGAAATTTAGAATACGGGTTACCGGTTGGACACACTATGGAGGTATTTCATAATTTCAGTTTAGTTCATGATGATATTATGGATCGCGCTAATATTCGTCGAGGAAAACCAACCGTGCATAAAAAATGGGATGAGCCTACTGCTATTCTTTCGGGGGATAATATGCTAGTTAAATGCTTTGAAATTTTACTCCAATATCAAGGTCCAAATAAACAAGAAATTACCGCAGCATTTGCCAAAACTGCAACAGAAGTGTGCGAGGGTCAACAAAATGATATGGATTTTGGACTATCAGACCATGTAGTTTCTGAAGCAGAATATTTTCATATGATCGAACAAAAAACCGCGGTTTTACTCGGTTGCAGCATTCAATGCGGTTTTTTAAGTTCAGGAGGAAGCGTTTTCATAGCCGATAAACTGAGAGAATTTGCCATTGATATGGGATTGGCATTTCAACTTCGTGATGATTATTTAGATTCATTCGGTTCTGAATCCGAAATTGGCAAAAAACAAGGTGGTGATATTTTAGAAAAGAAAAATACTTGGCTATTTATTCAGTCCATGAATTTAGTTCCACAAAAAACCACAGAAGCTTTTTTATTAGAAGGTGATTCTCGGATTGAAGCCGTATTAAAACTTTGGAAAGAGATAGGACTTGACCAATTAATGCTTGGAAAAATTCAAGAATACCATGTAAAAAGCGAAGAACTACTTAAAGAAATTAGCAGCCATGGTTACAACATCCAACTTTTAGACACCATGTCAAAATGGTTGCTTCAAAGAAATTCGTAACGATTTATGGTGAAATTAATGAATCACAATCACGGTTCCAGTTTTTCTATACCAATTATCATCCCAACCTTCAAAATCAAGTAACCATGAATAGATTCCGTCTGCCACTTGCTTTTCATTAAACATTCCATTCCACTGATCTTTTTTATTGGTTGTTTCCCAAATTTTTTGTCCCCAACGATTATAAACTTTCAACGAGTAATTCCGCACAAAAATGGGCATAGTTCCCCAAATTTCATTTAAATCATCACCATTAACAGTAAATGCATCGGGCATCCAAACTTCAGGTGGTTGAAATAAATAAACCCAATTACTCTCTGTACTTGCATTGTAATCCATACCCGTTATTGGTTTAGGTTCGCGGGCGTATACTCTATACCAATATCCTCCCCAATCATAATCCAACTGATCGTCTTTGTGGTATCTATTTGAATTAGACGTTATAAAAATGGGACTGAAATTGGGATTACCTCCATATTTTCGCTCCAGTGTCCATATTTCAGGTTCATTTCTCCATCCCTCATAATTCATCCAATTCAATTCAAAAAATGCATTGGGGAAATTACTTGTTTTACCTGAAAGAACTACATTGCAACCTTTATTAGATGGTTTACTAATGTGTCCGCATTGGTCGATAACCACAATCTCATAACAAAAAGACTCTAAATCCACATTGATGCTAGAATCAGAAAACACCGTATCTTGAGTAATGGCAACGGGATTTTGATAAACTGGATTGGAATTTCGTTTGTGTTTGTAAACTTCAAATTCCTTAAAATCTGGTTCTTTGCTCATTTCCCACCGAATGTTTACTTTCTTATCTTCGAAAACGGTGGCTTCAATCATGTGAACACTTTCGATGGGTGTGTTTAATTCGCGAACTGTACAATATTTGTTTAACGGTAAAACTCGCTTATCACATGTGTTGACACCAATCAGCTGATAACAATAATTTTGAATATTCGGATTGATTACCTGATCATCCAAATAAAATCCTTCATCAGCATTTCTGATGGTATCAATAATTCGTGTATTATTCTGTGGGTCTGTTTTTTCTAACAAGTAGTATTTAAAAAATTCATTATTCGGAGAAGTCTGTGGCCATGCGATTTTCATTTTTTTAGTAACACGATCATAACTAACACAAATAGCTTCCGGCGGATTTACAACAGGTGGTTCAGTTACTAGAATTTTAATGTAAGCATAAGTAGTATCTTTTTGGGGACAACCGCAATCCATTACCCGTACTTTTAATATTGCCGTATCTTTTGAAAAACTGTTACATGTAGTTTTCCAATTAAATTTCAATTTAGCATGATTGATACCCGAGGTAAGTATTATTTGAGGGGTATCAATGCCTTGAATTCCTGCTTTTTTTATCCATTCCACTTCCAAATTAACCGTATCAAAAACATCTCGATCAAATGCATATTTCTGAAAATCAATAGTTTGAGTAGCAACAATTTGAATAAATGTGTCGGTCATAAATGGTTTCTTATTCAAATTCTCAAAATCAATTTTAAAAAGTGCATTATTGCAATTATCACTATTCATAGTTCTAGAATAGGCGTTGGGGGTAGTCGGAAAAACTCCATTTCTTCTACAACCTCCACATAAAGACTGATAAATAATTCCTTTCCTATCGAATCTACTCGTTCCTCCATCTACATGTTCTTCTGCTTCAGTATTTGTTAAACTCAATCCCCCAAAATAAGTTGCAAATGCTAAATCGTACATATTTTTAGAAAATACGGCTATGTAAAAATCGCTACCATCAGTCATCTTTTGAATAGCATCGCTGGTTACTTTCAGATTGCGTGTATTACCCTTATTTCTGTGTCGTTTAGAATTACCCGTGAAAATATCATATAACGCTGTATTGGTTGCTCCTCCCCAACCGGAAATAAAAATTCGCTCGCAGCGATCAATCAAAAATGCAGAAGGACTGATATTAGGCATATTGCCATTAGCACCAAAAGTGGTTTGCAATTCAATATTGGCTAAATCGGTTGAAAATCGAGCAATAAATTGACCCGTATTTAAATCTGCATAACGCGAATTTATGGGATTGATTACACCTTCTGTTTGACCATAAATATATGGACGACCCGAATTATCGGATTGTACAAAATAAGATTGTTCGTATGCTGTAGTGCCAAAATATCTTCCGGAAATTAAACTTCCGTTGTTCTTATTCAACCTAACCAATATACCGTCTACATCACCCGTTAAGTTATTCAACCATTGACTGCCATACTGTTGTTTTAATCCTTTGGAATTGGTACCACCAGTTGCATAAATATCGCCGTTTTTCCCTAATGCCACTCCATAAATAGCATCAAAATCTAAATCATTGGATGTTATTTGAGTCGACCAAATTAGTTGACTCATCGTTTTATTTAAGCAAAAAACAACACCATTAAGAGATTTATCCGAATTATTGGTATTTCCAATTGTTACTGGGAAATCAGCAGAATAACTAACACCGCCAATATACACATAATTATGATCTACGATTATTTCACCTCTAAACTCATCTGCATAGTTATATAAAAGAGGAAAATCGTCGACCGGACGAACTGAACGATCGGCACCTACTCCGTCGAACTCGCTTCCTCCAACAAATGTACTTCCCAATAATCGGGTACCGTTTGAATCTAACGAAGTAACAAAAAAATCGTATTTATCGTTGTGAAATGCATCATAGCAGTTGTTTGAAACAGGAAAATCCAAACTTCGAGTGGTTCCCATTACAAATAAGTTGTACAACGAATCTACAACCATACTGTGGGGTTGTTCATTACTATTTCCACCAAGATATGTGCAATACAGTAACTTATTGCCTTTGGGACTAAACTTTAGAATTGCCACATCTCTACTTCCCCCATAACCTAAACTTTCTTCCTCTCCTCCAGAAAACGAAACTTGATAAGCTCCTGCAGTGGTTGGTAAGCCAAAATCAAATACAGTTCCTCCAGCATAAGCATTCCCATGTTCGTCGTACGTGCCTGTACATCCAAAATTATCGGCTCTAGAGCCGCTGAATGTGCTAAATACCAAAACTGGATCGATAACCAATAAAAAAGAATCGCTGCTGCTAAATAGCGAAACCAAATTTGAATCAAGTTGATAGCTAATAATATTTGAATCTCTGAAGTAATAATTATTTTTGGATATGTGATTATTTGAAATCAGCGGTAAAATGTTTTCTGGAGATTCAATACCCAAGCTTTCAAATTCGGATACTTTAGCTATATAACTAGCTGGCATTGATTCATTTAAATCCAAAATTCCTGTATTCAGGACTAATTCACGTACCGATGTTTGAGGTAATTTGTTATGGATCAAATCTTCATCTGAAATTGTAGTAATACTCTTTAAACCGTGATAAACAATCTGAATCATTTTGGGATTTGCCCCTGAATGAATAATCCAATTGTACTTTAATTGGTTGTTTATCAAATACAATTGCATATCGATTTGAGGGTAAACGTTTTTAAAATAGACGATGGATTGCTTTCGAATTAGATTCTTCCAGTTTTTTGAATTTTTACCTTTGTAATAATTATAATACTCTTGCGATTCTTGGCCGTAATAACTGGGTTCGTTAAATTGTGCATTTTTAATTTCCAAATGAATTGCACTACCGTTTAGAGTATCCATCAAATCCACTCTTTCATGTAACTTTTCCATTTGATTTTCTGGAAACAGAGTAATCCAAATACCCGTCTTCGTTAACCAGACATCACCCAGATTTAAGGGTAATCTAGCATACACATCTGGAGAAAATTGACCTTTGTTGGGTATGAAACTCGGAGTTGGAATCGATAAACCAGGCGATTTTGGGAGAATAGATGTATTTACTGGAAATGAAGGTTCAACTGAATTTATGAAACTACCTTTTCCATTTTCGATGTTGGTAGCTTGTACAACTGAGAGAAAAAATAATCCTACACAAAAAAATGCAACTAGGGTTCGAAAATTCGAACTTCCAATTCGCAAATAGGGTGAAAGGCTATTTTTCATTTAATACAAATATCTAACAACAATAACAAACAAATCCCCTAAGGAATCAAATCCATAACGCAAATCTCGTGAATATGAATGTTTTTTGACAATATAGACGTTTATTTCAACCAATTAGTTTTCTGATATTTTACAAAAAATACTTGTTTGGTTCGTGTAAATTTGCGGAATGCGCATTGTTTTTTTTGGAACCCCTGATTTTGCTGCATTTTCACTGAGAAAAATGGTTGAAAGTGGATTTACCGTTGTTGCAGTTGTAACATCCCCGGATAAACCAGCCGGAAGAGGGCAAAAGATCCATGAAAGTGCAGTTAAACTCACGGCAATAGAACTGGGAATCCCGATTTTACAACCCACCAATTTAAAGTCTCCTGAGTTTCTTGAACAATTTCAACAATTAGAAGCGGATTTAGCTGTGGTAATTGCTTTTAGAATGCTACCGGAAAAAGTTTGGAGTGCTCCACGACTAGGGAGCATGAACTTACATGCGAGTTTACTCCCTGATTATAGAGGCGCAGCCCCCATTCAACATGCAATTATTAACGGTGAATCGGTAACAGGGGTTACTACTTTTTTTCTGAAACACGAGATTGATACTGGCGATATTATCGAAACAGCAACTTGTCCTGTCCTACTTACAGATAATGCTTCAGTACTTCATGATAAATTAATGACTTTAGGAGCTGATGTTGTGGTGAAAAGTATACAACGCATTGAAACTGAGGGTGAAGATATTGTTTTAATTCCTCAAAATAGCCAAATTGAATCAGACGATAAAAGGACTACAAAAACAGCACCTAAATTATCCCGTGAATTTTGTGAACTAACTGATTTTGAATCAGCATTATCCATGTATAACAAAATACGAGGATTATCGAACTACCCCGGTGCTTGGTTAAAAAGTCCCTGGGGAGAAATGAAAATCCTTGAAACTCAACCTTGCATAATTCAGCCTTCGAAAAATCCATGGGAACAGGAATTTTCAGTTTTTTTTGGAGACGAGAATCGGAATCAAAGATTAAAGTCGGAATTTATGGAGCATAAATCTTCACCGCAAGAAGGGCCAACCAATTCTTCTCCATTTATACTTTTAGCACATTCACTTTTTTTGTGTTGTGAAGATGGAAATCTTCTTGAAATTAAACGACTCAAACTATCCGGAAAATCCGAAATGGATGGAAAAAGCTTTGTAAATGGATTAAAATCCAAGAAATAGATTAAAAAAATTATTCATTTGATTTGGATTTTAAATCAAATGTTCTATATTGCGCTTTCATTAAATCTAAAAACAAGCGCCTATAAGTCAAAATATTACCTAACAACAACAATTTTTCTTACTAGAATTTTTTTTTGAAGGAGGTATTATTATGACTAAGACCATGATTGCTGACGGCGTTTTGATCAAACGTTACTTAGAAGGAAACCAAGCGGCTTTTGAAGCCCTTGTGAAACGCCACAAAACACGTATTTACAGTAGCGTATTAGCTATCGTTAATGATCATTATCTTGCGGAAGATATCTTTCAAGAAACGTTCATTAAAGCCATTCATTCAATTCGTCAGGGAAAATACAACCATGAAGACAAGTTCCTTCCTTGGGCTTTGAGAATTGCTCGAAACTTAGCCATCGATTTAATCCGACAGAAAAAACGCTTACCAATGGTAATTACTGCTGACGGACATGATTTATTTCAAACTTTGAATATCTTTGATAAATCTCAAGAGGAGATTCACATCGAAACCGATGAAATTTCTATGCTAAAATCTTGGATACATCAATTACCTGAAGAGCAAAAAGAAGTTCTAATTCTGAGAAACTATGCAGAATTAAGTTTCAAAGAAATAGCAGAAATTACCAACACCAATATCAATACCTGTATCGGTAGAATGCACTACGCAATCATCAATTTGAGAAAAATGATGGAAAAAAGTAGTGTTAAAATAAAATATTAATCCTATTTCAGCGTTAGTATGTTGTATTAACGCTGAAAATATGGACAGAACTATTACCGAAACTGATTTAATATCATACTTTTACAACGAATGTGATAAACAAATTGCTGCCCATATTAAAAGCAATTTAGATTACAACCCACAGTGGATCGACTTTCTAAACGATCTCCAAAAGGTTTCTGATTTAATGAAACCAACTTCAAATCCGCATGCAACTTCGGTTCAAATTATTTTGGAAGAAAGTTTGTATGAGGAAAATCATAGCATTTAAACTCTGAGTTTTGTATTTTTGAGGTATGTATCACATACCCAAATTAGATCTATCTGATTTCCTGTCAGAACAACCCGAATTAAAATCTAAATTTATTGATCAACTGGGCAATGCTTACCAAGAAATTGGTTTTGTGGCTATTCGCAATCATGGCATCCCACAAGAAGATTTGAAAAAATTATATCAAGCCGTACAAGATTTTTTTCACCTATCAGTAGATGTAAAAAATAAATACGATGATACTGAGGGAGGCGGCCAACGCGGTTATACAGGCTTTGGTAAAGAGCATGCTAAAGACCGTAATGCCGGCGATTTAAAAGAATTTTGGCATTTTGGACAATACGTTGATTCGTCTGATACCAATCCACCATCCTACCCACCCAATAAATCCATAGATGAAATACCAGAGTTCAATGAATATGGACAAAAAATCTATAAACATTTAGAAAATACCGGTATAGTAATGCTTCGAGCTATTGCTTTGTATTTGGGATTGGATGAATATTATTTTGATAGTCGTGTTTTTAATGGCAACTCTATTCTTAGAGCTATTCACTATCCTCCTATTACTCAAGATCCAAAAGATGCTATTAGAGCGGGTGAACATGAAGATATCAACTTGATTACCTTGCTAGTTGGGGCTAGTGCCGATGGATTGGAAGTATTAAATAAAAAAGGAGAATACATTCCTGTAACAGAAGTGGAAGATCATATTGTTGTAAATGTGGGCGACATGCTTCAACGTTTAACTAACGATAAATTGAAAAGTACAACGCATAGAGTGGTAAATCCCGCTCCTGAAAAATGGCATGAACCTCGATTTAGTATTCCATTTTTCTTGCACCCTCGACCTGAAACTCGATTAGATTGTTTGGTTTCTTGTATAGATTCTGAAAATCCAAAGCGATACGAAGATTGCAGTGCGAATGAATTTTTAATTGAACGATTGACCGAAATAGGTCTCATTAAGAAATAAATCTTAATTGGAAATCAAAACAGTTTAGAATTGAGTATTTTCCAATAGGACACTCAAATTTTTAAGATAATGAATTAAAAAACCTGTTCTAATAAAACAGGTTTTTTAATTCTACAGCATCTTCAGGTTTCATCTTTCCAGCTAAAATTAGTCGCACTTGTCGACGTCTTAAAGCGCCATTGTATTTTTCTTGCTCTATTTCATTCTGTGGTTCCAAAGCCGGGACCTTAACGGGCCTGTTGCGACTATCTAACGCTACGAATGTATAATAAGCTTCATTGGACTTTATTTTTTCTCCTCGGGGGATGCTGTTGGCCCAGACTTCAATAAAAACTTCCATAGAAGAGTTGAATGAGCGTGTAACATACGCTGTGAGGGTAACTACATCACCTAGTCGTATAGACTCTTTAAAGGAAACACTATCAACCGATGCCGTAACAACAATACTATTACTATGTTTTTGAGCAGCTATTGCTGCACAAATATCCATCCAATGTAATAATTTTCCTCCCATTAAATTATTTAGCGTATTGGTATCATTGGGCAGAACCAATTCATTCATTTCCGTTCTTGAATCTTGTGGGTGCTTTATTTCTTGTTTCATGAGGTACTGGGTTAGTGGATGTTATCAATTTGGTTTTGGGGGTGGCTGGTAATTCAGTTTTATTTTTGGGGGAATGAATTACGCAATATAAAATTTAAAAACGAATCGAATTTTAATGTTGGATTAAATAGTTCGTTCATTTTACCACCTGAGTACACGTTAGGGTGAAATGGAAGTAGAGAAGAAAATAGGTTCAAAAAAAAAGGCTGTTGCCAAAGCAACAGCCTTTAAATATCCAATTAGATGATGATTAAGCAGTTGCTACAACAGAAACGAAAGATCTACCATCTTTACCTTTTCTGAATTTAACTGTTCCATCAGATAGTGCGAATAATGTGTGGTCTTTACCAACACCCACATTTACATCGGCATGGTGTTTGGTTCCACGTTGACGCACGATGATTCCACCGGCTCTAACGATTTGACCTCCGTAGATTTTTACACCAAGACGTTTGCTATGAGACTCACGGCCGTTTTTACTACTACCCGCTCCTTTTTTGTGTGCCATAGTTTTTTACTTATTATTAATTAAGCAGTGATTTTTTCAATTTTTAAACAAGTTAAAGAGTGACGGAAACCGTTTTTAACGCGGTATCCTTTTCTTCTTTTCTTCTTGAATACGATTACTTTGTCTCCTTTTCCGTGTTCAGCAACCGTGCAAGTTACTTTCGCACCAGAAACGGTGGGTTGACCAACTTTTACAGTGCTTCCACCGATAAAAAGTACTTTATCAAATTCAATTTTAGAGCCAGCTTCGGCTTGCAAACGGTTAACTACAAGGAACGAGTTCTCTTGCACCTTATACTGTCTTCCTGCGATTTCTACTATTGCGTACATGACGAAAAAATGGTTTGCAAAGATAGTGATTATTTTGATTTTTCACAATCTAACTCATAAAAAAATACTACTTTTTCAAGTTTAAATCATTGTGAGTGATTTAATAGACACACTCAAAAGCTTGGTAAAACCTTAAAGAAGTAGCAGCGATATTTGTAATTAATGAGAACCGCAATTTTAGCAATAGCACTATTGAGTCACTCAATGGTTTGGGCACAGGAGGAAAAGCCAAAAGGATTTGATAAAAGCAGCACCGACGTGGTAACAGGTACCGATATTCGTTTGTTGCCTGCGTCTAGAGTTTTAATAGATCCGGTGGTTCCTCAATCCGAAAATCCCAAGATAACTTTATCGTTTTCTACTCCGGAATTTGTGTGGAATACTACCAAATTTATTCAAAACGTAGAACCTGAGAAAATTAAAGAAAAATCTTCCGACTCTGTTTATTTAGCCAATTATTTGCGACTTGGTGGCGGAAATAATGCCCACATCATAGGTGAATTGTTCTTGGCGAACCGTCCCAGCAACCAATGGGCGTATAATTTTTCTGCAAAACATTTTCAAGCAAATCAACTTACACTTGATCAAAAATTGGCCAATACCCGGGTTGATATGTCGGGAGCTCGTTATTTCCAGAACTCATCCATTACAACTGGTTTGTTTTACAAACGCGACTTCAATACATTGTTCTCTAGAGATACAACTACCAATGAATCTGTCAGTAACATTGGTGATATTGCTCGTGGCGGTAAAACCGCTCAAAATTTTGGAATGAACATTGATTATCAGTTATTGGAATCTAGAAAATTCCCTGAGATAAAATGGGCGAATTCCCTTCAAATGTTTACAACCAATTTAAAACATGAAGAACTGGAAGCAGAAAGCAAACTAGGATTTTTGTCTAAAGCAAAGAAGTTTTCTCTTTTTGGGGACGCTCAGATCAATTATATACAATTCAAACAACCCGGTATTTTAGAAAAAGCTACTACCGACAATCAATTATTTATATATATCAAACCCCGTGTTCAATTCTATCATAAACCTACACTACTTGACGTGAAATTAGGTTTTGACCTTAGTATGAACCGCAATTCTTTTTACGACACAGCTTTGACCCCAAGAATAAATCCATACGTTGCTATTGAAAAAGGAATCACAGGTTTAGAAATGAAAATTTATGGTGGTATTGACGGAGGATTAAAGAAACATAGTATTCGTGAAATACACAATCAAATGCCTTTTTTTACAGATAGTCTTGTTATCAGAAATTCTTTTGAACAATTGAACGGATTCGTTGGAATTAAAGGAAAAATATCTTCAAACTCTCTTTTTTATATGAATTTTGGAGGTAATGCTGTTGCAGATATGTTGATGTTTGCTTCTGCTGATGACACGTCCAAATTGGCATCAGATAGTTTGAACCCTATGCGACCCATCTATTCCGATGTTAATTCTGTTTATTTCCGTGCAGGTGCGGAGTATGTGATGGGTGAAACATTTAAAATTGGGGGACATTTGAAATTTAGTAATTATACACCAGCAACAGAAACTCAAGTGTGGCATTTACCTGGTCTAACTTATAATATCGAAGCAAATTGGAGTCCTATCAAGGAACTAAGAATAAAAGCTGGGTTGAATGGTGTTGGAAAAAGATATAACCAGGTGGTTGAAAATAACCGTTTAAAAGTAAAAGATTTGCCTGGGTATACCGATCTTTTTGCACGAGTGGATTATAGATTTATAGGTAAAGGAAGAATTTGGATTCAAGGTACCAATCTTCTAAATAACAAGTATCCAATTTGGTATGGATATCCAGCCTATGGTTTGACCATAACAGGCGGTATTAGCATTGGTTTATTTTAACCTTTTTACTATATTTGTATGATGGCCCAAAATCAAATATTAATATCAGTAACTGAATTATTAAGCAAAAATCAGTTTGTTCAAATTGAGAATTTGGGTAGTTTTTTCATGAAAGAAATGGACGCGAGTTTCAATCCATTTACTCATGAAGTTAAGCCCAGACACACTCAAATTGTATTCAACGCCGACTTAAGTCAAAACGATGGTGTTTTAGCACAATATTTAATGATGCAATATGGCTTGACATTCAAGGAAGCTAATTCTCTGATATCGAATTGGGTATTAAGCACCAAAGCCAAGCTCGTTGAAAAGAAATATTTATCATTCCACCCTTTGGGGAATTTTTTCTACAACGAAACCACTGGGTTGTTTTTTGTAGGAAGATCCCAAGCAAATTTACATCCACATAATTTTGGTCTGAAACCTCTAATTTGGGACCCTAAAATTCATCAAAAAGTAGATTCTCAAAAGTCTAAAGTGGTTGTTGAAGCTACTCTAGAGTCCATTTCTATTCAAGAGTCTGAAATTGAAGAGGCAGAATTGGTAGATGTAACACATGATTTGAACGAAAATTCAGAACATGTTCAGAAAACCAAAAGAAGCTTAGTTTGGAATATTGCTGCATCTTTTGCTGCATTCGCAATTGGCGCTACTGTGCTCTATTTTGGAGCTCAAACAATAGTAGTCCTCAATAATAATGCACAAACAGCATCATCAAGTCCGGAATTAAATTCTCCCAACTCACAAACTACTGCCCCATTATCTGAATCGAATAAGGATATACAGCAAAACGATAATTCGGGAGAATTAACATCCCCCGAAAAAGAAAAAACGAATGCTGAAAACGCAGAAAATACAGGAGCTAGTAGTGCGGTGGTATCGAATAAAAACGAAGGAACATTAAATTCCAATGTAACTTCAACATCTACTAAAAACTCAGTTAAATCTAAAAATAAATCGCGTTTTATAGTTGTAGCAGGTAGAGTTATTGAGATCAAGCCAAAATCCACCACAAAAGTTAGTAAATCAAACAATGATACGCTCTTAACTTCGGACGAATTCCGATCTGAAATTGTTTCGAATAAAGGAAATTACTACGTAGTTGGAGGTTCTTACTTGACAGAAAATGCCGCTAAAATAGAGATTCGTCAATGGAATAAATTGCACAGAGAAGCTACTTATTTTCATGTTGCGGAATCCAGTTTAATCAAAATTGTCTTAAAACGTTTCAAATCCCAACAAGAAGCATCAGAATTTGCCGTTAGTATTAAAGACATTCCTACGCAATCCATTTCTGTTCAAGAATTGAAACTTATCAAATAATCTCAGGATTTATGAGTCATTACGTAATTGAAGAAAACTTGACAACCTCCAGCAAAGAGCGTTCTTTGTCTGCAGTAATTAGTTTAATTATATCCATTATTATTGTTAGTCTACTGTATTTTATGAAAATTGTGGTTCCCAACCCACCCTTTGAATTAAAAACAGGGGAATTACAATTGGACTTTGGTGCAGTTGAAGAAGTTTCATTTGGTAGACCAACCGATGGTGGTCCTTCCGATGTTCCTCCTGCTAAAGGTGGTGGCGATGGTGCATCTGAACCACAAACTACTACAGCTCCTACCCCTTCTGGAGGTTTAGGACAGATTGTAAATACCTCTGATGCTACAGCAGAAACTACTTTACCCCCGATTGATCCACCAGCATCCTCTACACCTGCTAGCAATTCTCGATTATCTAAATTGAATTTAAGCGGTCGTAAATCAGGTCAACCAGGTCCTGGAAGTCCTAATGGAATCGATGGTGGAAGTGGTTCTACTGGTTTTGGTCCCGGGGGAAACAACGGTGGTATTACAGGAATGGGTGGTACTCGAGTTACTCAAAATAGAGGAAACGGACTTTTTACCGCAAAAGGATTTGCGAGCCATCAAATTCTATCTGATGTACGCAAAGTTAATGCGGAGGGAACAGGCACTATAGAAGCGCGAATTGAAGTTGGTTGCAACGGTGTTGCCAGAATTAAAGCCATGATGCCAACTGGTAATTACACTGGTGGTTTGGCAAATGCCAGAGAAGTAATGAATTACTTTTTATCCAAATCTCGTTTCGAAAAAATAGGTGATAAATGTCCTGAAACCGGAACCATCACATTAAATATCAAAAGCGAAGGAATTCAATAATTCGATTCTAGAACTCGGTTGTAAACGAGGGTTATTTTGTTTTTTTAGATTATTTATACTGATTTATTCACTGTGAATTTCTCCGAAACCGTAGACTATTTATATACGCGTTTACCTATGTTCCAAAATATTGGAAAAGCAGCGTATAAAAAGGACTTAACCAACACATTAGCTTTACTGCAAGTACTCGATAACCCACATAAAGGTATTCCCTGGATTCATATTGCTGGAACTAATGGTAAAGGATCTACATCGAGTATGCTGAATTCCATTTTAATGGAATCTGGCTATCGTGTTGGATTGTATACTTCTCCCCATTTAAAGAGTTTTACCGAACGTATTCGTGTAAATGGGGTTGAAATGGAAGAACAATTTGTTGTGGACTTCGTAGGTAAAATGAAAGATGCAATTGAATCCATTCAACCATCTTTCTTTGAAATCACCGTAGCCATGTGTTTCGATTATTTCAGATTTAAAAAAGTGGAAATTGGAGTGATCGAAGTAGGTTTAGGCGGTAGATTGGACAGCACTAATGTCATAGATCCTATTTTATCAATAATTACGTCTATAGGTTATGATCATATGGATTTATTGGGTGACACCTTAGACAAAATCGCATTTGAAAAAGCCGGTATAATCAAGCAACATGTACCTGTAGTTGTTAATAATTCTATTGATTCCTCTCCGATTCAAGTAATTAAAGAAATTGCTAAAAAAAATTCAGCTGAAATCTTCATAACTGAGGAGCTTGAAAGTATAAAGTCTATCCATTTAAAGGATTTTTTAAATTTAAATGGTTCGAATCAAGATTCATACATTTCAGATATAATGTCTGATTCGAGGGAATTACCCGAATCAGACATTAGCTTGGAATCGTTATTTAGCACGATGGAGCTAAAAGGAGACTATCAAAAGTATAATTTATCGACCGTACTCTACTCCATTAAAACTTTGAAACTATTAAATTTCAAAATAGATTCAATAAGTGTTATTGCGGGATTACAATCTGTGAAGAAGAACTCCGGACTGAGAGGCAGATGGGAGATTATTCAAACATCACCATTGGTCATTTGCGATACAGGACATAATGAGGATGGAGTGAAAAGTAATGTTCAGCAGCTGTTAAGTTTTAACAATGCTAAAAACCTCAGAATAGTATGGGGGATGGTAAAAGATAAAGACCGTTCAAAAATCCTTAAACTTCTTCCCAAGGAATCGCATTATTACCTGGTTAAACCATCGGTAATTCGAGGATTCGATTCAGAGTTATTGGCACAAGAATTTTCTAACTTGGGATTTAATCATATAGAAAATTTTTCCAATATTACAGATGCATATAAAAAAGCCATTATTGAGTCGCATTCGGATGATGTGGTTTTTATTGGAGGTAGCACCTTTACAGTTGCAGATTTTTTAATCCAACTGGATTTATAATTGATTTTGGAATTCTATACCATAACCATTACATAGTTGTTTGAAACTGTAAGTTTTACTTGTTTTCATCTTGATTGTATTACTTTATGGCTGTGATTGCTATATGTAGCAATGTATGTAATATTTCACTGTCAGAACTGATTTAATACTGAATTTTGGATTA
>CAYPYX010000013.1:0-30338 GCA_964415065.1 uncultured Rhizobium sp. | reverse complement strand
ATCAGAACTGATTTAATACTGAATTTTGGATTAACCTTAAATTGTATTAAAACTAAAAAAGGCCGCATTAAGCGGCCTTTTTTAGTTTATTTGAATCGGATTAACGTAACAGAGTTACTGTTCCGTCGTAAACGTATTCTTTATCTTCAAATGATGTAATCACAACGTGATAAACATACACCCCTTGTTGACATTCTACTCCTCTAAAATCTTTACCATTCCAACCTTCATTCACATTATTGGTTTCGAATAATTTTTCTCCCCAACGGTTGAATATAGTTAAGTTAAAGGTTTTAAAGTTCGTTGCAACCACATTGAAGTTTTCATTGGTTTGAGGACCTTCAACGTTTGGAGTGAAGATATCTGGAATGAACACAATGATATCAGGTCCAATGTGTACTTTTCTCATAAAGGTATCTTTACATCCTTTATCAGTAGAAGCAATCATAGATATTTGATACATTCCAGTATCACGAGAGTATGCGAATCTTGGATTAGAACTCATGGCAGTATCATTCGCATTTCCAGTTCCAAAATCCCAAACATAATTCAACGTAGGATTGAACGGATTTGATTCTACCGTAGTTTTGTTGATCATGGTGAATTTAGGCAACGCTACAGTAGTACTAAACGAAGGATCTGTTTCGAAGTAAGCAACAGGCAACGGATATGCTTCAACAATATTCGGTCCACTCACAGTAGTAGCACAAGCTCCACCGTCAGGTGTATTGTTCGTTACAGTTACTTTTACATCATATCTACCTTGTTTTTTGTACATGATATTTGAAGGAGTGGCGAACGTGCTTGAATCTCCATTACCAAATACCCACAAGTAACTCAATTGAGAAGCTGGAATTCCTTTAGTTTCATTCACTGTCCAGTTTGTTGGTAATGGTACACAACCATTAACTGCGGTTAGAGCGTCCAATTGAGGATAAGGGTGAATCACAATCAAGATTGAATCGGCTGCTGGAGGACAAACATCGTTTGCAAAAGGAACAGTTGAAACTTTCAATGTTGCTTTTTTATTCACTGCATCTTGTGTTCCGTGAGTATACACTATGTTCTCAGATGTAGGCTGGTCGATGCTACCGTCTGAACCATTTGTAATGGTCCATTGGATCGATTTGTTATTGAAATTGCTTACACTCTGAACAGGGAATGGAGAGTTTTCGCACTGAGGGTAAGGATTCACCGTAGTGATTTTGACCTCAGGTTTGGTTCTAACCATCAGAACATAGATTTCAGTATCAGCACAACCGTTGTTATCTGTGTATGCTAATTTCAAGTTATAAGGACCTTCCAATGCAGCTGTTTTTGTTGATTTAGGATCAAAATTTGTTCCGGTCAAATTAACACCTTGCCAACTAGCAACACCTGAAGATGGTTTAGTTTGCGTTCTGTTGATTCGAGTGTTCAAATCCAAAGGAGTGGAACCTTCACACAATGTTAATGGTGGCAACAATACAGCATCAGGTGTATCATTTACGTAGATGAAGAAACTGTCTTGCTTCAAGCAACCTGTTCCGATGTTTGAATAACGAATATAATAAGTTCCAGGTCCAAATGAAGGTGGGAATAAGTGACCTAATGGTAATTTAGTTCCAACTTTGGCATGGTTTCTATCATAATCTACTTCAACAATTTCAAATTTACCGCCATCACCATCAGCACCAGGATTACCGTTAACGGTTACATTTTTGTACAAATCAATAGTATCCCAGTTCACACACAACGGATTTGGAGAAATCACTTTTACAGTTGGTTCACCTACGATGGTTACTTGAGTAGTATCACAACTTCTACATCCTGTTAAGATATCTTCGATACAAAGACTGAATTTATACAATCCCATGTAAAAATCTTCTGTTGGATCACCAAACAATAAACGGAAATCAGGAGTACCCATTGGATTGTTGTTCACCAATACAGCACTTGAATTCACACCAGCAGGTACTTGGGTAACTTTCCAATCGAATTTAATACCTGTTTTGGTCATAGGACGAATAACATTGTTGTCCATAGATACCTCACCTAAGTCTTGGCAATAGGTAGTATTTTTCAATTGTAAGATAGGATTACCATTGATTCTTTGAACAGTAGAATCTAAGTTAACACAACCGTTAGTATCCTTGTACGATGCAAATATTTTTGTTTGGAAGTTTTTACCATTCTGCAAATCTTCATTTTTCAATTTAGAAGTCATGAATAGATGACGAGTTGCGGTGAAACTATCTACATAGATGTCTTTCTTATATAAAGCACCACCCCAAATGCGTACACCGTTCATTTTACCCACATTCAACATACTGTTTAATTCAATATCACCATAATCATAACATTGAGCAGGTAAAGGTTTCTTATCCCAACGCACGATAGGTAAAGTGTTTACCTTGATCGACATGGTATCTAAGTCTTCGCAGGTGTATCCTTTTTGAGTTACTTTAGCGAATACTGAATAGTAGAATGTTTGAGCCTTTCCACCAGGGGCATTAGTGTTTTTAGGATTCACCGAATACTCATAGTTACTACCCAACGTTTTACCTTCAGTTAAACTCTTCCACTCATAAGTAGCAGTTTCAAATACTGGACGATGCTGTGCGGTAATTTTAGTTGATTTCTCATTACAAATGATTTGATCAGCTCCAGCAATGGCAATTACCGTATCATTTACGAACAACTCAACAGTATCGTATTGAATACACTTAAATGTTTTTTCTTGAACTCGAACCCAGTATTTACCTTTAATATTGGGATAAATCTTTTGCGTGGTATCACCATTACTCCACAAATACTTAACTGTGTCTGCATTTTCAGCGTCAAACAACTGCTTTTCATAAGTACAAATTCTCTTGTCAGCACCTAAGTTTACCAATGGTAATGGTTTAACAAAAATCATTGCAGTATCATAGAAAATACAGCCATCTCCGTCAGTTACACGAATTCTGATTGCACTGTCTGTTACTACCTTCGGAACAGAAAGTTGACTGATGGTATCGCCAGATCTATGAGTTTCATTCGACAAAACTACTTTACCTGCCATGGTATCCATTTGTAAACGAGTCCAGTAGTATTTGTAAGGAGATTTACCGTGTAAAATATTCGGTGTTAAGTTCATACTCGTTCCGAAGCAAGCAAAAGTATCTTTTGTAGCCAAAATAACTGTTGGTGGATCGGGAACCATAACAGTATCTCTATAAATGGTAGGACAGTTAAAGGTGTTGTTGATTGTATGAACAAAGATATATTTACCACCTTTGTAGAACGTCATGGTGTCAGATTTCTTAGTTGAGAAGAATAATTCTTTCTTACCCTGACTATCACGAACACTCCATTGATATGTGGCTTTTCCTATGAAGTTGGCCGGTAATATAGATGTCATAGCAAACTTTCCGCACTTCAAGGTGTCGAAATCTCTAATCGCTTCAGCTCTAGGGTTAACCTTAACCTTGAAGCTTCGGATGGAGATCATCGGAGGAGTACAGTGTTGGTCAGTTGCTCTTACAGTGAATGAATACGATACGTCTGATGCATCTCCACGTTTAGTTTGCCATGCAAATTCATATTCTTTTTCACGTTTAGTCGGATCTACTACCGTAAATGTTGCACCCGGGATACCGCCATTCCAAGTAGCTAATACCGTATCAGGAATAGTTTGGTTTGGAGTGAATGTTTCGTCGGTGATTTTAATTTTTTTGGTAATTTTATCCCCTTCGCAGATCGTCCAAGAGAATGGACCATTAATTACAGGTGGTTTGTTGTATCCACATTCGTCGAGTACCCACATCTGCATATCTCGTCGAGTTCTACCCACTACAATCCAAGCGCCAGTTGCTGAGTCTTTTCTCCACTCGGTTTGTTCAATTACCAGAATCGGAACTTCATCGCACTTAGTTGGGGTTACAATGATATCACCGTTGGTTGTATCGAAGAAGAAACCACGAGGAGGATTCAAATTCGGCTTTGGATCACATTTGATGGTTGTAGGAGGTACACAGAAAGGAGTCATTGGATAATTCTGTGTGAATGGAGAAGAATAGGTAACAGAACCATTAGGTAATGAATTTAACCCTCTTACCAAACGATACGAAATGGAGTCAAAATCTACTGAGTCCAAGGCACCATTGTTGTAGTACCAAGGAGTATTACAACACAAGAAACCCACAGGTTCGTTAGTTAACGAAGGAGAACTGTTACACTTGTTGGTGGTTTTTTTGATGTTACAAATATTGATCATACAAGTAGCCCAAAAGTCCGCACCAGCTGCACCCGTTGTAATTGCACCATTACGGCAACACTGACCGATAGTAAAGGTTACTTCGCAACAAGTACTTTTGTTTACAAAACCAGATAACGGTGATTTTGTAAAATCCACCGTAATTTCATAGGTGTGTTCTTCTACCCCTTTTCCTGTTCCATATGTATTTTTAGGATTACAAGGACTTGAGGCAGTTGAACAACGTGTAGTAACGTCGCGAATACCAGTTCTGGTCATTCCCGTTAGGGATACTGAACCACATCCATTACCTCCATTGGTACCAGCATAAGCACCATAGGATGGATTGTCGAAGGAAATACCACGACAGTCGCGATAAACTTTGGCTACGATTTTGTATTTTCCGTTTCCTAAACATGTGTAAGACATGTCGGCACCCATCATATGGGATGCTTTTGTCGTTCCAAATGAAAGGAAACTAAACACAAAAACGATGAATGGTAATATTCTATTCATAGTAAAAATTATTTCTTGTTAGTATTGACAGCGGTTTTAATTTTCGCGTTGCCCCAAAAATAACAAATTCTGTAATTGAAACCATAATTTATCCTACATTAATTACATATAATCGAGAAATTTCAACAAAAATATGATAATACAAATCCGAAATAATAATTTCGTGAAGCTAATCAACCCTCTTCGATTTATATCTAAAGCGAAAAATACAAGTTCTTAAATTCCATAAAATCCATGAAATATCATAAAGTAAACAGTGAACTATTTGTAAATAATAGAAAACGACTAGCCGAACAGTTGAGTCCTGGAACCATTGCCATCATATCATCCAACTACGAAGTACCCAGAAATGGCGATGCCTTTTTTTCCTTCAGACAAAACAGTGATTTGTATTATTTAACCGGTATCGACCAAGAGGATACCATCGTTGTATTATTTCCAGATTGTCCCAACCCCATGTTCAGAGAAGCTGTTTTCGTTAAGGAAACAAATGAACAAATTGCCATTTGGGATGGTGAACGTCTAAATCCAACACAAGTTTATGAAACCTCCGGAATTTCATCCGTATTCTGGCACCATGAATTTTGGAAAACCATTCATTCCATTATACTTATGGCGGAAAACATTGCCGTATCTTTAAACGAAAATGACCGTTTTATAAGTAGAGTAAATTATTCCAATCTCGATTTAACCCACGAACTGAAAAATCGATACCCGGCTCACAATTTTAAACGAATTGCCGGTACTATTTCACGATTAAGGATGCAGAAAAGTGAATTAGAAATTAACTTACTTAAAGAAGCCATTTCCATAACCAAGAAAGGTTTACTCAGAGCAATGAAATTCATTCAACCCGGTGTCATGGAATATGAAATTGAAGCTGAGTTGATCTATGAATTTGTAAGAAATCGAAGCAAAGGTTTTGCTTTTGACCCAATTATCGCTTCGGGTTCCAGTGCTTGTGTTTTACACTACATTGAAAACAATAAACCAGTGAAAGATGGTGATTTGATTTTGATGGATTTCGGAGCTGAATATGCCAATTATAATGCAGATTTAACCCGATGCATTCCGGCGAATGGAAAATTCTCTAAACGTCAAGCCGAAGTATACAACGCAGTATTATCTGTTCACGATTATGCAAAAAGCATCGTGAAACCCGGAGTTACGATACCAGATTATCATGGACAAGTTTGTGCATTTATGAGTGAAAAATTGGTTGAATTGGGATTATTATCGTCCCAAGAAATAAAAGAAAACCCAAAAGCTTTCTTGAAATACTACATGCACGGAACTAGCCACCATTTAGGACTAGATGTTCACGATGTGATGCACCGATTTGACCCCATACCTGATTTTTCGGTGCTAACCATAGAACCAGGTATATATATTCCAGAAGAAGGGATTGGTGTAAGAATTGAGAACGACATTTGGTTAAATGGAGGTCAAACAATTGATTTAATGGAGGGATTCCCTATTACCGTTGATGAAATCGAATCGGCGATGAACGATTAATTCAATGACATAACTTTGAACCCATTGATCTATTGGATCATCGATATGAAAATGGCTTTGAAAATTAATTCAAAGCCATTTTTTTAACCGTGTTATACTAGTTATTTAACTGTATTTTACTGATTATTTTACTATTTAATCTTAGGAGTTCCAACCATTTTCACCCACTAAAGGTACGAATTTGAAAGAACCAAACTTTTCACGTTTGAATTTCGTTTCTGATAAACGAACAATGCGAATCATTTCTTGATCATTAACCGTAGTACCCACGGGAATAACCAATTTACCTCCAATATTCAATTGCTTCATTAAAGATTCTGGTACGGTTGGAGCACCTGCAGTTACTATAATAGCATCATAGGGGGCATATTTAGCGTAACCCTTGCTACCATCTCCACAAATTAGGGTCACACGATCCTTATAATTCGACAATAATTTAGCTGCTTTTTCTAATAACGGTTTAATGTATTCAATACTATACAACTTTACCCCCATTTCGGCCAATACAGCTGCTTGATATCCACTTCCAGTTCCGACTTCTAGAACCTTACTATCTTTTTGTATATCAATTAATTGAGTTTGTATTGCAACGGTATAAGGTTGTGAAATTGTTTGGTCGTGCCCAATTGGAAATGCAGCATCCCGATAAGCAAATTGCTCAAAATCTTTGGGGAAAAACCAATGTCGCGGAACTCTATTAATAGCTGCTAACACACTTTTATTTATTATACCTTTTGAAGCTAACTCATTGACTAGCTTTACTCTTTTACCTTGATGCACGTAAGTATCTTCCATATTTAAGGTTTTAACAATGTGTTAAGAATCAAATTTTCTTGATGCAAAAAATCATTGAATTTTTGTGAAGTACAAAAGTAAAAGGAAACTTTTATTCTATGAAAGACACAATCATTCTTGGCTCTAATAAATCTGCTGAAGAATATATTTCTATGTTGTCGGATATGAAAAATATCCGCGTAAAGGGTTACATCGATCCCGATGATTCCTTGAATTACAACATGTTCGGAGATTTTATCAAAACCATGGAGATTATCGAGCAAGGTGATTTATTTATTTTGGGAAATCAGGTTCATAGCATCGATATTGATGTATTGAAACACATGATTCGATTTGGAAAACACATTTTGATTGATGGTTTGCGTAATTGGTCGAGTTATGAAATAAACGAACTTGAAAAACTCCGTCGTGAAAGTCAAACTGTATTTCAATTCGGCAATACCTTAAATGGTAAGCCACTGGTTACAACAGCATTTCAATACATACGAAAACCAAGATTAGTAAAAGTTGAAAAATTCTCAACTGCACCTAAACCGGGTCAGTTTGATCATTGGATTTTCAATCAACTTGCAGAAGAAATAGATTTAGTATGTAGGATTATGAACTCCGGAATTCGTACGATTTCAGCTCGACCCATGTTTCTGTTTGGTAAAGATCCCGATCTTTTGAACATTCAAATGGAATTCGACAATGATGCTATTTGTCAGATTGCATTGGGTAGAGCCATAGAAGAAGGAACTCATTCCATTCAGGTATTCCAACAAGAAAAACTCTTTCATTTAGATTTCACTCAAAATCTATTGTCGGAAACTAAAAATCAAGACCCATCGCATCAATTAATGTTGGAAATTGAGCCTCTATCCCCCGAAAAATACAGTGATAATCTACCCACAGTTACCATTGAGAAACCAATCATGCATTTTGATTCCAGAAAAATGGAGTTAAAAAATTTCATAGAAAACATTGAAAAAAGGTTAACCCCACTTTCAAATCTGGAACACTTAAAAGATGTTTCCGATATTTGTGAATGGATCAGCGAAAAGGTTAAACGACGTTACCAATCGGTTTGATTATTTCGCCATAATCCGTTTTAAAACCTTACTTTTGCACTATGAGCAATCGTAAATGGGCGCTTTTATTTCCAGTTTTCGTAGCGAATTTTTTCATGTTTTCATGTAAAACGGAAACAGGGTTTATTCCATCCTATGTACATATCGACAGTATCGGAGTTAATGCTAACTCAATATTCGGCAATAATTTAGAAGATTTTCAAGCGGTTCAAGTATATCAAAATGGACAAACGGTTGGTACCTTCCCTATTCCTTGTACTTTTCCAGTTGATGCCGAAGGAAAAACAAAACTAAATATTGTGCCTTTTATTAAAAACAACGGAAATAGTAATACTCTTATTCCCTATCGCACAATTCAACCATTGGATCTCGAGGTTAATTTAACCAGAGAACAAACCAGTACCGTTTATCCTGTATTTTCATTTAGACCCAATACCAAAGTTGTTTGGCAAGAGGATTTTGAATCGGGGAATTCCACGCTTGTTCCATTACGATTGAATTATGGCGATTCTGTTTCTGTTAAACGTGATTCTTTCAGTCTTTTGGGAAGATATTTCAACAGCAATAACCAATTTCACAACACATACATATTCGAGAATGATTCATTGAAATCTATTGATTTAGCCATTTTCGACCGAATTAAATTTCTTCCAGCTGATGGCAGAGAGGTATTTGTTGAATTCGACGTTAAATCGGATGTTGCTGTTACTTTAGCTTTGAAACGATTTACTCCGGATAGAACTCAAGTAGGAAAGTTCATTGAATCGTACGTTCCTTATATGACTGCGAATCCTACAAAAGGGCAATGGAAGCGCTTTTATTCAAACTTAATCTATGAAATACAGGGTCAACCTGCGAATACAGAATATTTAATTTTATTTAGTTTTGATAAACCAGCAGAATACAGCGGAGATTTAAACGTTAAAATTGATAACATTCGGGTTACATATCTTGAATAATTGCATCTCATCTTTCAAATTCAAAAAAATTGGCTATCTCCCGTTTAAATAAAAAAAGAAGTCGCAATCGCTTAATCATTCATGTCTTGTGTGATTGGATAGCAGCGTCAATAAGTTGGTTGGCACTTTTCTTATTTCGAAAAAATTATATTGAAGCATCTAAACATGGTTACAGTATTCCCATTAATTTAGATCCAAAGTTATTTCTAGGCTTAATTCTGATTCCGATTTTCTGGATTTTCTTGTATGCACTTACTGGATACTATCAACACATTTTACGAAGGTCTCGACTGAAAGAACTTGAAAACACCATTGCAACAAGCTTTTTTGGCGTTTTATTTTTGTTTTTTGCCCTAATTCTTGACGATAGTGTTTCGGATTATCACGACTACTACATTTCACTGTTAATTTTATTTGGTTTCCATTTTTTCACTACGTTGCTCTTCAGAATGATTAACTCCACTTACACCATTTCTCAAATTAGAAGTCGAAAGTGGGGTTATAATACGTTACTTATTGGCACAAAAAACGTAGCCCAAAATCTTTATTTTGAATTAGAAAATGCCAAAATTCCTGAAGGATTTAAAATAAAAGGATTCGTTCGAATTGATTTGAACGAAAATTCAGTAACTTCTAACGATTCTGCAGTTCCTGTTTTAGGGGATTGGACGCAGCTTCCAAGTATCATTCAACTCCACGAAATTGAAGATGTGATTCTCTGCAATGAGCCGGAGGAATCGGAACAAATTCCTACAATTATCGATACCATTCAAAATGAAGATATTCATTTAAAAATGCTCCCTAACGACTACAATTTGGTATTAGGAATGGTTAAAATGAACAATATCTTAGGAGCAATGTTGGCGGAAGTAGATTTTGAAGTGATGCCTTATTGGCAGAAATTCATCAAACGAGGAATAGATATCGCCGTTTCCGTTGTTGCATTAGTCATATTATCGCCATTATTTCTGCTTATTTCTATTGCAATTAAGGCTAACTCTGCCGGTCCTATTTTCTTCAAGCAGGAGCGTATTGGTTACAGAGGTATTCCCTTTTATATCATTAAGTTTCGCAGTATGAGAGTAGATGCAGAAAAGGAAGGTCCTAAACTGAGTTCTGATTCTGATGATCGTAGAACGAGTGTGGGAGTTTTCCTTCGAAAAACTCGTTTAGATGAATTACCTCAATTCATAAATGTGTTATTAGGTCAAATGACATTAGTTGGACCAAGACCTGAAAGAGAGTATTTTATCAATCAAATAGTTAGCAAAGCTCCTATTTACAAACGCCTGCACCGGGTAAAACCCGGAATTACCAGTTGGGGTCAAATCAAATATGGCTATGCTGAGTCGGTCGAAGAAATGATAGATCGAATGAAATACGATATTCTGTATTTGGAAAATATGTCGCTTGGTTTGGATATCAAAATCATGTTCAATACCGCACTCATCATGATTCAGGGTCGAGGAAAATAAACTATTACTCCTTATTTTTGTTGGTTGAAAGCAACCATATACATACTTTTAAAATACTTTATAATAAGATAATAAATCTTTATGATTTGTTCAAGTATTATTGAAGGTTGAATCTATGGAAGCAAGTTTTCAACAGTACAAAATTTATGCAAACGGATTCAAACCTTTTACAACCCGGTGTTTCTGTTCCTGAGAATAGGCCATTAAAACTGATATTCGACATTGTAAATCAAGAACGTCGTAATATCAAATATCTTTATGTTTATGCTATTTTTTCGGGACTCATTAGCCTTGCCATTCCTCTAGGAATTCAAACCATTATTGGTTACGTAATGGCTGGTCGCTTAAATACAAGTTGGTTTCTACTATCGCTGATTATCACATTTTGTGTTCTTTTGGCTGGCCTAACCAAACTAGCACAATTGAGTATTGTAGACAGTGTTCAACGCAAATTATTCATATTTTTTGGAGAAAAATATAAAGATCAACTGATAAAATTAAAAGCGAATACGCGCGAAGTTCCAGCTAATTTGGAAGCACGTGTAGGCTACTTCATGGATGTTGTAACTCTTCAAAAGAGTTTATCCAAATTACTCGTTGATTTTACTGGTAAATTACTACAAGCTTTCTTTGGATTGTTGCTACTTTCCATATATCATCCCTTATTTCTTACATTCGGTTTGATGGTAATGTTGGTGGTAGTCATTGTATTGCGATTTACTTGGAAACGCGGATTTGAAACAGCAAGAACAGAATCCAACTATAAATTCAAAACAGCAGAAGCATTAAGAATGCTATTTAAGGTTCAGGATAAACGAACATTGCCTGAAATAGAGGATCAAATTGATCACCACATCAATCAATATTCTGAAGCCCGGATTCAACACTTTGGAATCTTATATCGTCAAGCTTGGTTAGGTATCATTACCAAAGTAATTTTCACTGCATTTATGTTAATAATTGGAAGTTATTTATTGGTTACTCAAAAAATCTCTTTGGGTCAATTTCTAGCAGCAGAGATACTTATTATCACTCTTTTAGATGCTGTAGAAAAACTAATATTAACCGTTGAAAATTTATATGATTGCGGTATTTCAGCTGAAAAACTTAATGTAATTTCCACGATCGATGATACAATCTAAATATTTAGCTGACAGTCCTTGGACAGGAAAAACCTTCCAACGTATTATCTTTTCTATTACATTGTTAGGCTTTGGAATATTGTTTTATCCTTGGACGCAAAACATTGAATCTACAGGTTCTGTAACCACTTTACGACCCAATGAACGACCTCAAGCCATTCAAACACTTATTGCAGGAAAAATTACCAAATGGTATGTAAAGGATGGGGATTATGTGAAAGAGGGTGACACCATTGCTGTACTTTCTGAAATCAAAAGTGAATATTTGGATCCAGGTTTGTTGGGACAAACTTCAACTCAAATTGAAGCGAAAGAAAACTCGATTATTTCGTATTCTTCAAAAGTAGATGCTATAAATAAGCAAATCATACAATTAGAGAAAAATCGAGATTTTTCCATTCAGAAAGCCAAGGTAAAGTTGGATCAAGAAACCATTAAATACCGATCTGAACTTGCAGAATTACAAGCAGCACAAATTAATTTAAAAATTGCAAAACAACAGTTTGAGCGAGATAGTTTATTGGGGTTGAAACAAATTAAAAGTCCCCTCGATATTGAAAATCGTAGAGTTAAATATCAAGAAACGGTGGCTAAATTGGCCATCCAACAAGCCAAAACAGATATGGCCAAAAACGCCATTGAAAACGCTCGAATAGAATTACAAAACACAGCTGTAGAATACGGCGAAAAGTTGGCAAAAACAGAGAGCGATCGATACTCAGCCATTTCTGCGCAAATGGATACGGAAAGTGAAGTTTCAAAACTCAGAAATCAATATTCCAATTACCTCATCCGCAATGGATTTTATATCATTCGTGCGCCACAAGAAGGATTGGTTTCTCAGACTTTATCAAATGGAGTTGGAATTGCTGTGAAAGAAGGTCAATCTATTTGCACCATTGTACCTTCCAATGTTAATTTAGCTGTAGAACTTTATGTAAAGCCAATGGATATGCCACTAGTGGAAATTGGTTCCCCAGTGCGTTTTGTATTTGATGGTTGGCCAACTATGGTTTTTTCTGGATGGCCAGAGTTTTCTTATGGAACATATCCTGGTGTTATATATGCCATCGACAATGCATTACAACCCAATGGTACCTACCGGATCTTGGTGAAAATGGACCCTAAAGATAAAACTTGGCCTCAACAGCTAAAAATTGGAGTTGGAGCACGGGGTTATATGCTCTTAAAAAGAGTGCCTGTTTGGTACGAACTATGGCGTCAATTAAATGGATTCCCTCCCGACTTTTATCACAACAATCGTTTAGATCCTAGTAAAAAAACGGATAAATCAAATAAGGAAGACAAGTCCGAATAACCCATGAAATATTCCGAAGAAAAACTCATTATTCAAACCAAAAAACACAGTCCATTGAGATTTTCTATGCACTTATTGATTGTTTTGTTATTTCTTTTCGGGGGAAGTTTATTCGCGCAAAATCCACAATCAGAGGTAACCCGTAAAACAGCTAGACGAATAGACACTTCGAAGCTAACCACTGAATTTACTATATTACACGTAATTGACCAAGTTAGAAAAGCACACCCGTTACAAGAAGCTGCGAAACTAAATTCGGGTATTGGTTCTGCCTATCTGTTGAGCAAGAAAGGAGCATTCGACCCTTATCTCGTATTGAATACTCGGGAAAAAAACTTTGGAGGAAAACAGTATTATCAAGGAACTGAAAGTAGACTAAGCATCCCCACTTTTTCACCGATTTCAGGGGAAATTGGCTTTGAAGATTGGCAAGGAAGTTTTACAAACCCAGAATTGAATACAGGATCTAACGGACAACAATACGTTGGACTTAATATTTCTGTTTTAAAAGGTTTAATTACAGATCATCGAAGAACAGATTTACGTAAAGCCCGATTATTCAATGAACAATCTCAATTTGAACAACAGTATATGTTGAATCAAACGGCCAGTGAAATATGGTCGGATTACATTGAATGGTATATTTCATATCAGGAATTGGAGTCATTGAGAATGGGGGTTACGTTAACTACTCAACGACAATTAGCATTGCGTGAACTTTTCATGTCCGGGGGCTGCAATGGTATGGATACTTTAGAAAATTCCATACAGTTAAATTTATTTAAAGCACGTTTAAAACAAGAAGAACTAAATCTCTTTAAAACACGTTTGTCGATGAGTAAGCATTTGTGGAATTTGGATAATTCCTCCAAGAATTCTGTGTATTTGCCACTTGAATTAAACGATTCTACCCTTCCCACTTCTGAGGGTTTGAATTTTCTAGACAGCGCATTTGCTCAATCATTGAAACTAAATAATGTACTATCCAGTGTACCTTATTTGAATATTCTTGAAAGTAAGGTCAATCAAAAAGAATTGGAAGTCAAATTAAAACAACAAGATTTATTACCCAAACTGGATCTAAAATTCCAAACATTGTCTTCAGGGTTAGGTTCTACTAGCTTTGATCTTAATAATCAACGATTTGGAGTTTCTTTTGCTTCACCACTATTCTTGAGGAAGGAATTGGGAAATCTAAAATTGGCAAAATTTGATTTTCGACAAATGCAACTGGAATATCAATTTAAGCAAAACGAAACTAAATTAAAAATAAAGTCTTTAAAATACCAAGTTCAAAACAACCGAGAATTATTAAAACAGTATAATGCCATTGCCCAAGGTTACAAAGAATTATATGAAATGGAGAAAGAAAAATTCTTCAATGGTGATGGTTCTGTTTTTCTAATTAATACTCGCGAATTGCGATACTTAGATGCTCAAATCAAAAGCATCGAACAAGAAAAAAAATACTTAAAATCCATAGTAGAATTCTTGAATGCTACGGGTGAAATTCAGTATTCTGTATTTTGAGAAATTTCTTCTTTTAAGGTTTCATAAAATCGTTGTTTTTTTGTGGAAAAGTATGCGTGTATTTGATAGGTCAGTGTTTAAAGTAATCGTATTTTTACACAATTAATCTATTGAAAAAGCGAAATTTATGAGCACGGAAAATAAAAACAACTATGGTGCCGACAATATACAGGTTCTTGAAGGTTTAGAAGCAGTTAGAAAACGTCCAGCCATGTATATTGGTGACGTCGGACCCAAAGGTCTTCACCACTTAGTTTACGAAGTTGTAGATAACAGTATCGATGAAGCACTTGCTGGTCATTGTAGAAATATTCACGTTACCATTCTAGAAGATAATTCTATTCGTGTTTTGGATGATGGTCGTGGTATCCCTACTGGAATGCATCCCAAAGAAAAAAAGAGTGCATTGGAAGTTGTAATGACCGTATTGCATGCTGGTGGAAAGTTTGATAAAGATACGTACAAAGTATCAGGCGGTCTTCACGGTGTGGGTGTAAGTTGCGTTAACGCACTTTCATCTCATTTACAAGTTCGCGTGTTTCGTGAAGGTAAAATATTCCAACAGGAATATAATATTGGAAAGCCATTGTACCCGGTAAAAGAAATTGGCACATCTGACCAACGTGGTACGGAAGTTACCTTTAAACCAGACGAAACTATTTTCCAAGAAACTCAAACCTATAATTTCGATACCCTTCAAAATCGATTAAGAGAATTAGCTTATCTGAATAAAGGAATTCGTTTGACCTTGACCGATGATCGTCAAAAAGATGAAAATGGTCAATCAAGAACGGAAGTTTATTTCTCTGAAGGAGGTTTGAAGGAGTTCATCACTTACATTGATGGAACTCGCGAAAAACTTATTCCTGAACCCATTTATTGTGAAAGTGATAAACATGGTATTCCCATTGAAATTGCGTTTCAATACAATACAGGTTATGCAGAAAATTTGCATTCCTATGTAAATAATATCAATACAATTGAAGGTGGTACTCACGTTGCTGGATTCAGACGTGCACTTACTAGAACGCTTAAAGCATACGCTGAAAGAGAAAAACTGCTTGAAAAAGTAAAAGTTGAAATTTCAGGTGATGACTTTAGAGAAGGTTTGACCGGTGTTATTTCCGTGAAAGTGGCAGAACCTCAATTCGAAGGACAAACAAAAACCAAATTAGGAAACAACGATGTTATGGGCGCCGTTGACGTAACTGTTGGTGAAATGTTGGACAACTTCTTGGAAGAACATCCCAAAGAAGCAAGAATCATTGTTGATAAGGTAATTATTGCTGCTCAAGCACGTGCAGCTGCAAGAAAAGCACGCGAAATGGTTCAACGTAAAGGAGCTATGTCGGGTATGGGATTACCGGGTAAACTTTCAGATTGTTCCAAAACAGATCCATCAATTTGCGAAATTTTCTTGGTTGAGGGTGATTCAGCGGGTGGAACTGCAAAGCAAGGAAGAGACCGTGAGTTTCAAGCTATTCTACCACTGAGAGGTAAAATCCTGAATGTTGAGAAAGCTCTAGAACATAAAATCTACGATAACGAAGAAGTCCGAAATATGTTTACGGCTTTAGGTGTACATATTGGAACCAATGAGGAAGGTGTTAAAGAATTAATTCTCGACAACTTACGTTACCATAAAATTGTAATTATGACGGATGCCGATGTGGACGGTTCTCACATCAGAACATTAATTTTGACTTTATTCTTCCGATACATGAAGAAATTGGTGGAAAGCGGATATTTATACATAGCTACTCCCCCATTATACTTAGTTAAAAAAGGTAGAGAATCTAAATACTGCTGGAACGACGATCAACGCGATAAAGCTATCCAAGAGTTAATGGGTAAAGGAAAAGAGGATTCAGTAAACGTTCAACGTTACAAAGGTCTTGGAGAAATGAACGCAGAGCAGCTTTGGGAAACTACCATGGATCCTTCAAGAAGAACATTAAAACGTGTTACACTCGACAGTGCAGCTGAGGCGGATCGTGTGTTTAGCATGTTGATGGGCGACGAAGTTCCACCACGAAGAGAATTCATTGAACAGAATGCTAAATATGCAAAAATCGACGCTTAGGCGTCGATTTTTGTTTTGGTATATTTTGATTTAATTGGGTATTAAATTTCAGGAACCCTAAAAATCAACAACCATAAAATTGACCGTTAGATAGCTATTTATTCAACATAAAAAATCTTCTAAAACTATTGTAAATAGCTTGAAATTTTACACGTGAATAGCATCCCCAATAGACAAATAACTCTAGAAATTACAGCAATTCTATATTCGATTATTTGAATGTAATTGCTTTAATTAGATTAATCTTTTTAATATACTGAGCTGGTAAAAACAAACTTAAAAAGATCAATAATATCGAAGCCGTATCTATTAAAATCAACTCGTAAACATCCAAATGAAGAATCACATTTTTGATAAAATAAATCTCTTCATTGAGTTGAATCCATTGATATTTATTAAATAGATATACAATTGATAAAGCAAAAATATTGCCGATTACAATTCCACCAATTGCAATTAAACTTGACAAAAAAACAAATATGGCTTGAATTTGTGATGTTCTAGCACCCATTGACATTAACAAACCAATGAATCGGGTTCTTTCAATAGCAAAAATCAATAATGTAGTTCCCATAGATGTAATTGATACGAGCATCATTAACGTTAAAATAATGACGACGTTCGTATTCAATATCGACAGCCAGTCAAAAATTTGCCTATTGTATTCCTCCAATGAATTTACCCTTAAAAAAGGATTTGGTAAGGTAGAATTCAAATCCAGTTTTACTTTTTTATACAATTCATTTTCATCGGATTTATTTAATAAATCACCTTTATTTTGGGGATTAAGCCAAACTTCAATGCTACTATATTGAAATCCGAACTGCATAAATCGTTGAGTTATTTGCTGATCCAGCCACACGGAATTGGCATCAATCTGTTCCATCCCAGTTTCATAAATAATCCGTACTACGAGTTTTCGTGCACGTGGACGATTATTCCCAAATGAATCCGAGGTAAAAAACACAGCTGTAAACTCGTCATCCAAACCAATATGTAATCGTTTTGCAGTGGTGGTAGAAATTGCACACCAATTAGTTTCTGTAATGGGTGATTTGGATTTGATGAAGGAATGCAAATAGTCATCTACCATGGAAGGGTCAATTCCTTTTGCTAAAACACCTTCTAATTCATCATCTGATTTCAAAATGCATGCTTTGGCAGACGTTGAAATCACTTTTAACATAGAATTAGATTTCAACTGTTTTAAAATGCCGTCAACATCTTTATTGGAAATGGGATTGGGCTCTCCGTTTTCAACATTCTTACCCGAATCAATAATGAAATCACCTTGAATTTCATGAATTTTATTTCGAATCTCGGCTTTGAATCCTTTTAATGTTGCAATTGCAATGATCATTACCAATATACTTAATGCCACCGAAATTATTGCAAGAAAAAATACACTTCTTGACTTACTTTTTTGTTCCTTTGTAAGGAATCGAAGCGCTATGAAATATTTCCAATTCAAGATTAATTTCAAAAATACACTCGTTTTAGGGTTTATATATATTTTCGGGGGATGTTTTCTCGAATTAAATTTAATTCAGGCTACAAATCAGCCATTAGTAGAAAATCACAAAGATCTTTTAAACGGTAAAATTAAAACCGGGGCAGATCAAACTGAAAGCTATATTCCCCTATTATCCAATAAAAATGTAGCTATTGTTGCCAATCAAACATCTGTTATTAGAAATAAACATCTAGTAGATACTTTGTTGAGCAGAGGAGTAAAAATTAAAAAAATATTTGCACCAGAACATGGATTCAGAGGGGATGCAGCAAATGGTGAACATGTTAAATCAGGAAAGGATATTAAAACAGGATTACCCATAATTAGCCTCTATGGTAAACATGTTGCACCAACGGAAGATGATTTGAAAGGAATTGATATTGTGGTGTTTGATATCCAGGATGTTGGAGTACGGTTTTATACTTATTTAAGTACACTTCATTATGTAATGCAAAGTTGCGCACAATTCAACAAGGAACTCATGGTTCTAGATCGTCCGAATCCGAATATTCAATATATTGACGGGCCCGTTTTAGACACTGCTTTTAAAAGCATGGTTGGATTACATACGATACCGTTGGTTCACGGCATGACATTAGGAGAATTAGCCAAAATGATTCAAGGTAAAAAATGGATTGCGAACAGTGAAAAATTAAAATTATCGGTGATTGCAGTTGCAAATTATTCGCGTAATTCAAAATACACCCTTCAAATTCCTCCATCACCTAATTTACCCACGAAAGAATCCATCATTTTATATCCGTCACTTGGATTGTTCGAAGGTACCATTATGAGTATGGGTAGAGGGACAGATAAGCCTTTTGAATGTTTTGGTGCGCCTTGGTTAAATTCAGGTAATTATGTTTTTAAACCGATGAACATCCCCGGAAAAGCGACAAATCCTCCGTATTTAAATCAAGAATGTAGAGGAATTTTACTCACTGAATTTGCATCTGACTATTTGATTAATTTTAATCATATTTACATTGAATGGCTCGTTTTCCTGAATCAAGAATATCAAACATACCTTAAAACTCTTTCCGAAGAAGAACGAGTTAAGCAACCGCCATTTTTCAATTCATTCTTTAAAAAATTAGCGGGAACAGAGAAGCTACAAGAGCAAATTGAAAGTGGATTATCACCTGAAGAAATCAGAAAATCGTGGATTGTTGATATACATAAATTTGCAAAAAGTCGCGAACCGTATTTAATTTATCCTGAATACTTGTAATTTGAATTAAGATGGTAGCTGTTCGAATTCAAAACGAAGCAATTTCCAATAATTCTAACAATAATTAATTAAATTTGAACTATGAAATCCAAATTCCTTTTTGCCGTAGCTCTAATAAGCGTTTTCAGCTTTTTTCAATGCACCTCTGAGCACAATCAAATTGGCTCTCCTGTAGATACTCAAAAAGCTATTTCCGTTAGAGAAGCTTACAACGAACAATTAAAAAATGGTACGTTTGGTGAAGAAATAACCGTTTTTGGAAGAGTCCATGATGTTTGCCAAGCGGAAGGTTGTTGGTTCGCATATGAATTTGCGGATTCTAGCTTAGTTGTAGATTTCGACGAACAGTTTACCGTCCCAAAAAATATTGGTAAAAAGAATTTGTATGCAACTGGACATTTTTACCGCGATACTGCTGAAATAGAGTCTTCGGATTCTTCACAACCCAATCAACAGTCCATTACGGTGAAATTTTTGGCAAAAGGAGTACGATTTAAATAACGGAATTATTTTATCCTTAATACAAAACCAATCGCACGGTTGGTAGCACAATTATTGTACCTTGATTGGAACAATAAATAAAAGAAAAAGGCCGTAAAAACGGCCTTTTTTATTGGGATTGACTGTATTATTTACTGCTTTTTGTATACGGAGTTCGTATAATTCTACATCCTACTTTATTTCAAATGTATTCATGAATGCTGTGGTGAAGTTTCCAGCGCGGAAATCTTCGTTTCGCATAAGTTGTTGATGCAACGGAATGGTTGTGTGTAACCCTTCAATTACAAACTCACTTAACGCGCGCTCCATTTTCACAATAGCTTCTTCACGAGTTTGAGCTGAAACGATTAATTTAGCAATCATGGAATCGTAGAAAGGCGGAATACTGTAACCAGCATAAATATGTGTATCAACTCGAACACCATGTCCACCTGGCTTATGTAGAACAGTTATTTTACCAGGTGATGGACGGAAATTATTGTAAATATCTTCCGCATTAATTCGCACTTCAATAGCCGCTTTTTGGGGGATGTAATCTTTTCCTGAAATGGGAACACCTGCAGCAATCAAAATCTGTTCTTTTACCAAATCATAATTGATAACTTCTTCAGTTACAGGATGTTCAACTTGAATACGGGTATTCATTTCCATGAAGTAGAAATTACGATGTTTATCTACTAGAAACTCAACCGTACCAACACCTTCATAATTGATAATCTGAGCAGCTGCTTTTGCGGCTGTACCCATTTTTTCTCTTAACTCTGGTGTCATGAATGGAGAGGGTGTTTCTTCAACCAATTTTTGATGACGTCTCTGTATAGAACAATCACGTTCTGAAAGGTGACACACTTTTCCGTATTGATCTCCAGCGATTTGAATTTCGATATGACGAGGTTCTTCGATATACTTTTCCATGTACAAACCATCGTTTCCGAAAGCTGCACCCGCTTCTTGACGAGCAGAATTCCAAGCATTTTCTATCTCATCGTCATTCCAAACTATACGCATACCACGTCCACCACCTCCTGCGGTAGCTTTCATGATTACCGGATATCCAATTTCTTTAGCAATAGTCTTCGCTTGATCCACACTTTCCAACAAACCATCAGAACCTGGAATACAAGGAACACCAGCCTTTTTCATGGTTTCCTTTGCGTTACTCTTATCTCCCATCATATCAATTTGCTCGGGAGTTGCACCGATGAATTTGATACCATGATCGCGACAAAGTGCGCTGAATTTAGAATTTTCGGATAAGAATCCATATCCAGGATGAATAGCATCTGCATTGGTAACTTCTGCTGCTGCCAATATGCGAGGAATATTCAAATAAGAATCTCTACTTTGAGGAGGTCCAATACAAACGGCCTCATCTGCAAAGCGAACATGAAGACTTTCTTTATCGGCAGTAGAATAAACGGCTACTGTTTTAATCCCCATTTCTTTGCAAGTACGAATAATTCGCAAAGCGATCTCACCGCGATTCGCGATTAATATTTTCTTAAACATGGGGGATGATATTACATAGGTTCAACAAGGAAAAGCGGCTGATCGTATTCTACAGGAGTAGCATTATCTACCAAAACCTTAACGATACGACCTTTTACTTCGCTTTCAATCTCGTTAAATAATTTCATTGCTTCGATGATACAAACCACTTTACCAGGAGCCACTTCATCACCAACATTCACAAATGAAGGGGTTTCTGGGCTTGAAGCTCTGTAGAATGTACCCACCATCGGTGATTTTATGGTAATCAAATTACCCGCATCTTCTGTTTTTGCAGGTGCAGCTGCGGGAGCTGCAGGAGCAGCTGGTGAAGATGGAATAGCTGCAACAGGCGCAGCAGGCATAGCTACGGTTTGAACCGCTGCGGTTGTATATTGAACTGGGTTCTTCTTAATAACCAGTTTAAAACCTTCCTGATTGATCTCTACTTCATCTACTCCGTTTACAGAAACGAATTTAATCAGTGCTTGAATCTCTTTTAAGTCCATTTTAAATAAATTTGGTTCAGCAAAGAAACTAAAAAATTGGCTATTTTGGCCAAAAAAATGTGATTTTTATTGAATTTTCCTCATTTTTCAGCCAAAAACTGCAATTTTTGAGCATTTTTCGTAAAAATCACGAATTTCTACAATGGAATATTACCGTGTTTCTTTTTAGGCATATTTACGACTTTGTTTTCGAGCATTTCAAATGCTGAAATCAGACGAGAACGAGTCTCTTCAGGCAAGATAACTTCATCAATAAAACCTCGTTCTGCAGCTCTGTAGGGATTTGCGAAAATATTTGAGTATTCTGTTTCTTTTTCTTTCCAAGCCAACTGACGGTCTGAAGCAGAATCAATTTCTTTCTTAAAAATAATTTCTGCTGCTCCCTTAGCCCCCATCACGGCAATTTCCGCCGAAGGCCATGCAAAATTCATATCCGCACCAATATGCTTGGAATTCATTACATCATAGGCTCCACCGTAAGCTTTTCGTGTAATAACTGTAATTCTAGGCACTGTTGCTTCTGAAAATGCATACAATAATTTTGCACCGTTGGTAATAATAGCGTTCCATTCTTGATCTGTTCCAGGTAAAAATCCAGGTACGTCTTCAAATACCAGAAGTGGAATATTAAAGCTATCACAAAAACGCACGAATCGAGCGCCTTTCTGCGAAGAATGAACATCCAATACACCTGCAAGATGCGACGGCTGATTGGCTACAATTCCGATACTTCTACCCGCTAATTTAGCAAATCCAACGACAATATTTTCTGCGTAATTTTTATGAACTTCATAAAATGAATCTGTATCCACTACATTTTCGATAACCTCTTTTATGTCGTAAGGTTGATTCGGATTATCTGGAATTATATTCTGAAGAGCAACACGAGTTTCATCTGCCAATGTATATGGCGATTTATTCGCTTTTTCTTCACAATTCGATGGTATATAGTCAAATAATCTACGAATATTGTTTAAGCACATTACTTCATTTGCTTCAGTAAAATGCGCTACACCACTTTTCGAACCATGTACTGACGCCCCACCTAATTCTTCGGATGTAACATCTTCATTGGTTACTGTTTTTACCACATTAGGACCGGTTACGAACATGTAACTGGTATTTTCCACCATGTAGATAAAATCTGTTAAAGCAGGAGAATATACTGCACCGCCAGCGCAAGGACCCATGATAGCAGAAATCTGAGGAACTACTCCACTTGCTTGTACATTTCTGTAAAAAATATCTGCGTAACCACCTAATGAAACTACACCTTCTTGAATACGGGCACCACCTGAATCATTTAACCCAATAACAGGTGCTCCATTTTGCATAGCGAGATCCATGATCTTGCAAATTTTTTCAGCATGCGTTTCCGATAATGATCCACCAAAAACGGTAAAATCTTGCGAAAACACGTAAACGGTTTTACCCTTGATCTTGCCGTAACCGGTTACAACACCATCACCGAGCATTTTTTGTTTTTCCATTCCGAAATCGGAACTTCTATGAGTAACAAAAGCACCAATTTCTTGAAATGAATTTTCATCTAATAGGATTTCTAATCTTTCACGAGCTGTCAACTTGCCTTTAGCATGTTGAGCATCTATTCGCTTTTGTCCTCCACCTAAAAGTGCTTCTTCTCTTTTTTGGAGCAGTCTTTCTCTTGCTTCACTCATAATAATGGTGCAAATTTAAGGATTTGCGTCTTGCAAAGCAGCTAAATCAAATAAAAGTGAAAATCTCATTTGATTTTGCAAAGGATGTCGGGTAGCAAAAGGAACCAAATAAGCGGCGTTTAGCGTTAATGATTCAAATTTTAAACCCAATCCCATAGTCATATATTGACGACCTCCTTTTGTAGAAGCTTCATAAAATACACCGCTTCTCAGTGCAAACATTTCTTGATATAGGTACTCAAAACCAACAGAAGGTGTCCATTCTCTTATTTCTTCAGCAAATCCTCCAGGTGCATCATAAAACGACTGAACCATACCTTGAACCACACCTACATTAGGATCGATACCAATAATAACAGGTTTTCCACTGCTCGGATTAAGTGAATCTCCTGAATTGTCGTATTTCTGCAAGTAATATGGACGGGTCGGAACCATTAATTTATTTAGTTCCGCATAAATATTAATTTGATTGTGTTGATCTATTTCATATTTATAACCTGCACCTAATTTAAAATTGATAGGTATAAAATCGCGTTTTTCTTTCGAAGAATAGGTCATTTTACCTCCAATGTTCTGCAAGTTTAATCCTACATTGAATTTGTGTTTTCTTCCACTAATACGAATTTCATCGCGATACATCATTGCAACATCACCTGCAATAGTTTGACCAGCGTTGTAATCAATACCGCTTCTGGCGCCAGAACCCATCAAATTGGAATAAATATAACGTAAGTTCACACCCATGGAGAATTTGTCAGAAAAACGGGTAGCGTATCCCAAATCAAATGCAAATTCATTGGGGTTGAAACTTCCTGTTGGATTTCCTTCGTAATCAGTAAAATTGATATTTCCCAAGGAAAAATAACGAAATGATCCGGAAACAGCTGCGTTTTTACCTACCTTGGAATATCCCGATAAATAAGAGAATCCAACATCATCTACTAATTGACGCAACCAAGGTGCGTACGACAAGCTGAAGCCCGTTTTGTTTTGTGCAAATGCCAAATTGGCAACGTTCCATGATGCGCTGTTGGCATCTGGATCAAACAATGCAACGCCTAAATCACCCATAGCCGCGGAACGGCTATCCGGTGAAATGGTTAAAAACGGCACCATTGTAGTAACAGTATTAAGTTGTCCCGACAATTGCTGAGGAGTCAAAACAGTTTGAGTACTCTGTGCTGAAGAATTATTCTGTGCTAATAAAGCAGTAACTGCTAACAAAATTGATGTATAACGCATACGTAACATGGCAAAAATAAGATTTGATTTGAGCTTATAACAATTTTTTTTCTTTATCCCCTAAATTTAATATCGATTGAAATTTGCGAAAATCGCAAATTTTCCAGAATCTATTCAACAACTTCATGGTGTTACCATAACTTTAATTGAAGCGGATTCAGTCAAACCATCGCTCGAATTTAACTTCACTCGAATAATATAGAATGAACTTCCCCCGAAATGGTCAAAATTATTCATGGGTTCAAATTCAATACGAGATGAACTCATTAACTCGTTAAATTCACCTCCATGAATGCGACTTCCTTGGGAATTATACACTTCAAATTGTACCTGTATATCCTCTCCAGCAAAATTATGCTCAACCCAAACATTCAATGGATTCTCGGACAATACACAAGGAACGGGGAATGCTCCACTTCGAGAAATTAATAATTTGCGACCTGGAACTACATTAAATTCAACATTTCCGCTTCCTGAATTATTGAAAATATCCCATGCCGTGCATTTTATAGTGTGTTTACCAGGTGATAAATTACTTAATGGAAAACGTATAGTACCGGATGTAAACGATCCTTTGTCAAAGGTAAAAAATTCGTTTACTACAAAAGATTGCTCTTGCTCAGAGTTGGGATCCACAACAATCATTAAATCTCGTCCAATTCCCGCACCTGTTGAATTTATTCCATTAATGTCATTGACACGAGCTACAAAATCAACATCCTTTAACACATTATCACCTTGCAGAAAGAAAGTGTCTTGCATAAAACATTTAACCATTGGTCCAACCGTATCAATTTCTGAAACCACTTCACTTCCCCCAATAAGAAATTTGAAGTATCCGGCAGCATCCGTTACACCGTTTTGAGCATACATCAACATTCTTCCCATGGATACATTATAAGCAATATCTTTTGGTACAGAAAAGGTAAATTCATATTTGCCATTTACAACATTCACTGAACCTTTGAATATGTAACTCTTTTCCACTGAAAATGGTAAAGGTGCCATTTTACCGTCGTTGTTCAACGTATACTGGGTAACCGGTTTGTCTAATACTTCCACTTCTAAAATCCCATTGAACCCAGTCATTAGTCCCTTAAGTCGCTCATTTACATGACCTTTAATTGTAACTACGGAAAACGCTTTTACCGTATCGTTGAAATCCAAAGCAGATATGCCATTTACAGAATCTACCAAAATAACATGCTCTGGAAAAGATAATTTCATCGATGGATCTCCCAATAGAGCAAATTTGTTATCCTCAGAGTTCGGTGAAGGACGATTTTTAAGGCGTTGGTATATTTGACCTAATGTAGGTATGGGTTCATTGGGTTTAGGGAAACCGTATTGTTTCCAGAAAGCATCATTGATCAAAGAATTTCCTGCAACCCAAACTTTGCGCGTGGTGGTCATCAATGCTATGGCACCTCCATTGGGATTTAACATGGTTAACTCACCAGCCGATTGTAATTCTGGATCATCGTATCTACTGAATTCGCAAGTAGCCGTAAATAAAATAGGTTGATTGTTGAGATTTTTAAATGATTTAACTAAAGGTACATCAAGAAAGGACTCTTGTGCCCACCCTTTTTCACCACCATGTCCTTGGTAATTTACAAAAAGACTGCCCTTTTCAAAAGCAGTTCGTATTGCATCAGTTACACCCGGATACGATTCATTATTTCCGTTGGTAATTTGTTTAAATGCATCAGCGTAAATAGGTTCTACTTTCAGGGTGGGATGATTATCTTTGAGATAATCCACATAATTTTCAGATTCAATGGTAAATTCTGCCTCCCACGAAGCATCAATATCATCGGCAACAAATGCTAATTTATTTCTCCATGAACCCAAAGATTTCGAATTTCCATATTGTTTTAATTTATTCCAATACCCAGTTAATTCGTCCAAATTTCTAACAGGTATACGACCCACGGGAACCACCATCGAGCTACGACCAATTTCTGGATCACCTTGACCGTTATTTAAATATCCAAAAAAATCATCCAAGCAGTACGCTGAGGTAATTTGTTGACCATTTGAGTGATAAATTGGAATCAAGTTGGTGTTATTTTTAACCCGGTTTTTTGGATCAAAAGAAGTAGAACCAACCAAAATTACATTGTTCAATCCACCATTCTGGAAATGTTGGTCTCGTACATAATCTCGAATTACACGGATATCGGCTTGCCCAGCTCCATAGTAATCATAGATATCTTCCAAAGAAATTACATAATCTTCGGCTTTCAGTAGATTTGAATTCAAGAAATTCACAAAACTAACGGGAGCAATATAAACGTTTTTGTAGTTGGAATTTTTAACCAGAGTTTTAAGTGAAAGATCTTTTATTTTCTTTGGGGATGTAAGACTGTTTGGTTGAAAAACCACGATGCTCGACAAGAAACTATCTGCGGGAATCGAAAAATTTAACAAATTTGCAGTCTTTTGAACACCGTCAATTGCCTTAATTTCATAAGGTTTGCTAATATCCCAAATCGAAAAATCTGAACCATTCGAACTGACAGGAATTTCATACTGAACATTTCCAGTTTGTACGTATTGTGGCTGCAATCGAAATACAGTGGCTCTATTTGCATTCAAAACCGGTGAAGCATCTCCAAAAATTTCAATAAAATCAACATGTGCAAATGATTGACTATTGGGGCGATTTAGTTCAAATTGAATGTTTACCACATTGCCTGGATTGTAAATGGTATAAATTCGTTCCATTAAAAACGCGGCTTCATCGGAAGTTGATATCCTTCGTAATGGTAAATTATATGCATCAGAATTGATTGTAAGTTTCAAGTTACCAGAACCTTCAATCATTGCAGCTCCAATTCCTACCCGTATTTGAATTGAATCCATGATACTGGGTAAATTGAAACTAAAGTTTCGCTTAAGCGTTTCATTACCCAGCTTTTCACCCAACCACATAGTGCCCATTTTTTGTGGATTTACCATGTTAGAATCATGGAAATGAACATATTTGACTTTTTCTATTGAAATGGATGCTGGATTATAATCAAACTTGCGTGGGGCGATTCTACTGCCTGGATACTCATTTTTCGAAAATCCTTTTTCTGGACATCCCAAAACACCTAAGGAAACATCTGAATACTTATTTTGAACATGTCGAAATTGGTTGCCCGCGAATTTCCATGTTCTTGGACTCTCCTTGTAGATGAGTATAAAATCAGACGGATCAAATATTCCATCTTCTTCGCCTTGAATGTAGATGGGAATTTCGGGTGCGTGTCCGTTGGCTAAATTCGACTTGTTCACTAGATCCAACTCATTTCCTTGAATGGCGTAGAAATGAATTTCTCTAGGATCTACGTCTGCTAAATTGAATCCCCATGATTTAAGGTCATTGTAAGTAATTTTATATACATCAGACTGGTTAAATTCTAACTTTACCCATTTGCCCGTTGTAAAAATACGTTGTTGTATTTCTGTATTTTGCGCAATCACCGTATGGTCTAAAAAAAACAGACCGAAAAGGGCTACCCATTTTACAACCCATTTATTATGTTCTAAAAATCGTCGCATTTTCATCTGGGATATACTGTTATTGGACTTTAACTATTGGATTCGTGTTGTACATATAGAGAACAAATAAGGTATTCATGTTGCTTTTAACTTGAGAAAAAAAACAAAGACCTAAAAAATAGTTTCATTCTCACTACTTCAAAGAAACGAAACTTGAATTAAATTATTGCCTTGCAATAGAATTGTTCAAGTTTTCAAACTTTGAAATAGAGTGTTGTTTAGAACTCTAGTTTATTCATTCATATATTTAAACAATTCGTTTATCCGTGTAAACAATTGAAAAATGAATTAAACTATTTCTACATTCCTTTAAAACTGATATTTTTCTTATCAAAGCTAAAACAAACGTAAAGGTAAATCAAAAATTACATGTGCACGTTAAAGGTCTAAAATTAATGTTAGAAAATTGACATATCAAACTTAGGATGGAGTGGTATTTGAATGAATATTGGATAAAAGGCTGATAAATCATAGTCACCAAAACAAATTAAAGAAACATACATTCTAGTAAAATTAAAATCGTAAGGCAACGTAATGTAACATTTATTTGTCAGTAGTGTTAAAATAATTTTTTGTTTAAATCGTTTTATCCGTACATTTGTTACCCAAGTAAAAAACCCTTATGAGAATAACACTACGTAACTTACTTTTTGGAGTGTTGATAACCGGAAGCGTTAGTTTAAAGGCTCAAGATCCTGAATTAACTCAATTCTATGCTGCTCCGGTATACACCAATCCTGCACTTGCGGGCTCTGCGGTATGTCAAACTGGTGCTGCTGGAAGAATGGCATTAAACTACCGAAATCAGTGGCCTAGTCTTCCTGGTACTTTCCGTTCAGTAAGCGCTTCTTGGGATCAACATATTCCATCAGTTGGTGGTGGCGTTGGTGCTATGGTATTTCACGATATTGCTGGAAGCGGTCTTTTGACTTCAACCACCATTTCTGGGGTATACAGTTACTTGGTGCCTATCGGAAGCGGTCGCCAAAGAGCATTTATGCGTTTTGGATTGCAGGGTTCACTAGCTTTTAAAAGTTTAGATTGGAATCGTTTGAAATTCGGAGATCAGATTTTACCTACACAAGGATTTGCACTTCCCACTGGCGAACAAAAACCAAATGTAAATATTACCTATCCTAATTTTAATGCGGGTTGGATTATCTATAATTCCAAATTCTACGCAGGTTTTGCAGCACACAACATCAATCAACCCAACTGGAGTTTCTACGAAAATCCGGATGAAACTTTACCGATTCGTTACACTGCTCATGCTGGAGGGGTTTTTAAAATGTCTAAATCTCGTTTTGAAGAAAATACATTTTCACCCAATGCTTTATTTATGATGCAAAGAAGCTTTACACAATTAAATTTAGGTTTCTATGCTAATAAAGGTCCATTGGTTACAGGTTTGTGGTTCCGTCAAACTTTTGGAAACTACAAAACTTCCGACGCAATTATCATGTTGGTTGGATTTAGAAAAGATCGTTTCAAATTTGGTTATAGTTATGATTTCACTGTATCTGATGGAAGAAGTGCTATTCCTGCATCTCACGAAGTTAGCGCAACAATCGATTGGTGTGTACCTCCAGGTTCAAAACCATTCAAACCTTTGAAATGTCCAGAATTCTAAAAACATATACATTGAACATAAAAAAAGGAGCTTCAAACGAAGTTCCTTTTTTGTTTTTATGAAAATTTCCTTATGTTTGCAAATAATACGACAAATCTGTCGTTATTACTGATACACAAAATAAAACAAATGACTATCATTCCGAAAATGAAATCAAATGTAATACTTGCTGCAAGTGCGGTAGCCTTGTTGTTCTCAGCGTGCAAGCCCAAGAACAAAAGCTTAACTACTGGCCAAGAGTACAACAGTCCTAAATGGGGTGGATTTGCTGATCCCAAATACAAAGGACAAGAAACCGGTAGCGGTTTAGTGTTGATTGAAGGTGGTGCCTATGTTATGGGTAACACGGAATCAGATTTACAGTACGACAATAA
>CAYPYX010000012.1:0-51000 GCA_964415065.1 uncultured Rhizobium sp. | reverse complement strand
CTTGTACTAGGACCCATAAATGCCAACGAAACCATAGCACCTATTTGGATTGCAAGTGGATCGGGCATGGAAGAACTTGGATAATCTTTGGGAAAATTCTCAAAACGATCATCTAAATATCTCCCCATCCATCCCGTGGTTTCAATGGTGTTACTATCGCTAGCACTCATCCAAATATCCGTAGATCTGAAATGCGAAAAATTAGGATCTGGATATCCTACAGACTGAACAATATTGACTTTCCCATTATTAAACATGGATTGCAAACCAGTCATTTTTGGATGAAGTGTAGTTTTAGAATAACCATTTAATTTCAACAAATCCGATTCATTGATAATCACATTACTTCGAGCCTTGGTTAAATTGGCATACTGATCAACAGGAATAACGGTATTTAGACCATCGTTACCTCCATTTAATTGTATTAAAACCAAAACTTTACCTTCCGACGCACGCTTTCCAATATTTCCCAATACAGACTCAATACCCATAGCGTTTAGATTCATGCCATTCAGTGAAACTGGCACCACTGACGCTGCGGCTGCAGCTTTAAAAAAGTTTCTCCTTTTCATTTTTTGATATTTAAGAAAGCTGATATTCGGATAGATTCATTATAGATTTATACAAACTCTTTAGTTTCAGAGTAGCAGTTGATAACGCAGTAGCATGATTAGGATAACTGGTATTCGTAGCAGCATCGTATTCGTCAGACCAATTATAATCAGGAATTCCACCTGGCAATAAAATAGTCTTTAAAGTTGCAATTTGATTGGTATCTAACGGTTGAGGAAGTAAAAACTCAACAACTTCACTGATCAACTTATTTGCATTCCTCGGATCGCTAAACTGTTTCGTCAAAATCCAAGGATCCACCATCAATTTATATCCTTCAACCGTATGTCCTATCCACATCAGGTAATCTTGAAATTCATTTCTCTTGGGCAAAGAATCTGAAGTAATCCAAGTTCGGTGAAATAATGGAACTTGATACCATGCTTCCCACCCTGAAACACTAGGTGGATCACCTAAATTCATTTGCAGGATAGCTGAATATGCACTCCCAAAAGCATAAAACTTATAACTTTTTTGATAATCTGTAACGTTGGGGAATTTCACTTCCCATTGCCTCAAATATCCAACTGTATGTGAAAGTGGGTCTTTTATCATCGCTCCACGATTCCAAGCATCATAGAAATGTTCACTTTCAAACAACGTTTTTAAAACTGGTTTAATTTCGTACCCGTTATCTCTAAATACTTTTGCCAATGGTTCAATCACATTGGTTTCGATAGTACTGTCGAGTTCATAATAAACGAAAAACTTATATAAACGTCTGCAAATGAACTTACTCACTTCCTCAACGCTAAAAATCATATCCAAAAGATCCTTGAGCTCATCCATTCCAGCATTGATTCCAGTTCTACCTTTAATAACCGTATTTCCATAAAAACTCGAAAATGTTTTATCGCCGGTATCGTGATTGGCAGAAACAAATGAAGTTGAAAACGGTGAGGTAGTAGGATTAATTGTAAACCCTGTCAAAACGCGGGCAGCTTGCTTTACATCATCTTCTGTGTATTTACTACCCGATCCTTTACCCAACGTAAAGAGTTCTTGAAGTTCGCGAGCGTAATTCTCATCTGGCGCCCTTTTTGTATTTAAACGTCCATTTAAATAATAAAGCATCGCAGGATCCAAGGTTATTTGTTGAATAAGCGTCTTAAAATTACCCAATGCGTAATCATTCAAAACCTTAACATAGGTATAGCAAGAAGCTGAAACTGGAATATCTAACATTTGAACAGGCAAATGATTGTGCCAAAAAACAATCATTTTTTCCATCAAAGTATTTGATTGAGTTAATGACAATGACCAAAACCATGCCTTTACACTGTTTTTACGACTCGGTTCTAAGTTAAAATCCAATGGCGCATTTACCCAGGTTTTACCATAGGAAGAATTTGCATCTGGATTTGTATTTTGGTAATTATTTAACGGAGGATTAAACGTGTAATTCGTTGTATCCAACAATTTTGCTACAGCCTCTGATAAGGTTAACTTTTCAAAATCTTTAACATCACTTAGCTTGGGCCCATAGGTGGTTCTACGCAATAAATGTAAAACTTCCGATCTACCCCAATTACCTGTAAATTTGGTCAAACCGGAGGTAATTCCTCTTTTAGAAATAGATTTCGAAGTAGTTTTTGTCTCGTCCATACTCAATCGTGAATATTAATGTTGGGTTAAAATTAATCTATATCAGCACTTAACAAATTCAATGCCAACTTTCAATGATACGAATTTGACTTATTTAGTCATAGTTAAGTTTAATTTGTCTACTCAACGATTTCAATTTGTGACAAATACCCGACAAATGAGCCATTCCAAAACAATTAATTATCATAATGAATCCGAATTTGACCATGATGACATGCAAAGTGTTTACCATTAGATTCAAATTGAAGTCGTCCTAGAGGGTCAACACCAATAATTTTAACCTGTATTCTGGGCAATTCACTTTGGTTAGAATCGGAATAACCATCCCCCGAAACCAAATTGAAAATATCGTTTCTTATCGATTCATCTTCGATATTTATATAAATCTCACACCCTATTCCCCACAATTTCGAATTGAAATTCTCGGCAATTTCACTATTTGAATTCATCAACAGTGTTTTCAAACTCTGTATTCCAGATGAAACAGTGAAGTGAATGTATTTAGTTAAACTGGTTAAATCTATGCTTTTATGAACAATATCTTTTAAGCTGATTGCATGAGGAAGATAATTTTGGATATTGTCTTGGTTGGCATTTACACCTATCCCTAAAATAATAAATCGATTTCCCCATTTATTGGATACAATTTGCATCAACAAACCCGATAATTTTTTATTCAAGCAGATTAAATCGTTCGGCCATTTTATGAATACATTTTCAGTGGAAAAGGTCTGTAATGCAGATAAAACTTTAAGAGTCAGATACTTATTCAACAAAACTAAGTCGAGTGAATCCAACAATGGTATTGCAATACTATACGCTACGCTTTGATTAGGAACATCGTTCCATTTATTTTTGCCTTGTCCTCTCCCGTTCACCTGATTAAATGTAAAACAAGCTACAGTATTTGAAAATGTTGGATCCTGATTAATTAGATCTTGAATCAAATCCTGGGTAGAATCGCAAGATTCTACAAAATAAAGGGAAGGGATTTCTACCTCACCCGGACCCGAAATGAATGGAATCTGTTTCAAAATGCCGTAATTTGCACAAAATAACCGAATAAATGGCCGAAAAAAAAGGAAGTGAATCTGAAGCAATTGCAGCAATAGCGGTTCATGGATTGCAAGAGAAAAAAGGAATTGACATTGTAAGTATAGATTTAAGAGGAGTACCTGGAGCGTTTACAGATTTCTTTGTAATTTGTCATGGATCAAGTAATCGTCAGATTGATGCATTAGCAGACAGTGTAGAAGACGAATTGCGTAAAGCAATGAATGAACGACCACGTCACCGAGAAGGTAATGACGTTGCTGAATGGGTATTGTTAGACTACTACAATGTGGTTGTTCATATTTTTTCACAAGATAAGCGTGAATTTTATGGACTTGAGGAATTGTGGGGAGACGGAAAAATAGAGAAATTTGAAAATTTTTCATAAATAATTTGGAAATGCATAATTAATTCGTAATTTTGCACCCCCAAGAAACAAACACTTGGCCCGTTCGTCTATCGGCTAGGACACGTCCCTTTCACGGATGAAAGAGGGGTTCGATTCCCCTACGGGCTACAAACCAAAAGTAACATTCCGAAAGGTTTGTGGTAAAGGTAAATCGCGGGATGGAGCAGTGGTAGCTCGTCGGGCTCATAACCCGAAGGTCACAGGTTCGAGTCCTGTTCCCGCTACTAAGAAAGAAAAGTCGTCAGCAATGGCGACTTTTTTTGTTTTCTCTATAAATTACTCTTCCCTATTTTCTGAGGCTAAAAATTGATAAACATAGTTCTCCAAAGAATTTCTTCGATTAATACTTTAATCGATTTTTCACTCCAATTTGCCCTAAAATTGAAAATATCAAATCTAACTTGTAACTTTACGTTGCATGCATATTAGTTTTTTATTTGTATTTACAGGACTTATACTCATTGGCTATCTATTTGAAATTCTATCTCCAAAAACCAGAATCCCAAATATTCTAATACTTTTAGGCTTAGGAATGGTGGCTCAAAAATTGGTAGACACTTTTCATTGGCATAAACCCGATTTTACTTCTGTTTTGCCCGAATTAGGAACTGTTGGTTTGATCCTTATTGTACTCGAAGGCACATTGGAATTGCACTTAACTAAAAGCAAAATGCCCCTAATCAAGAAAACGGTCAACCTTGCTTTTTTTTCCATTCTATCATTAGGCAGTGCCATTAGTATTTGGCTTGTTTTTCAAGGATTCTCAATCAACGATAGCATACTCAATTCAATTCCATTAACCATTATTTCAAGCGCAATTGCCATTCCAACCGCAAAAATGCTCAGCCGAAAGGATAAAGAATTTATCATCTTTGAAAGCAGTCTTTCCGATATACTTGGAGTAACCATTTTTAACTTCTTTTTGGTAAACCAAGTTATCAATGCCAAATCTATTCTTGTATTTTCAGGGGAAATTCTTATCAGCTTGCTCTTTTCAATAATTGCGGCTATAGTTTTAACATTCGTACTGAGTCGACTAAAACATAAAGTAAAATTTGTGCCTATCATAGCACTCATTTTATTTTTATATGCATTAGCAAAAGGATTCCATTTGCCCGCACTCATTTTAATCTTGACCTTTGGCTTAGTACTAGCAAATATTGAAAAAATTAACTTATTACCTTGGTTTAAAGACTTCGACACTTCACATTTGCGCCGTGAAATTCATCGATTCGAAGAGATTACTATTGAACTTACATTTATTGTCCGAGTGGCTTTTTTCCTGATTTTTGGCTTTACTATTGATATACCATCACTTCTAGAACCCTATAATTTGGTTTTTGCTGTTTTAATTTTTGGGATGATCGTTCTGCTCAGGATTCTTCAATTACTTATCATGCGACTACCTGTGTTTCCTCTTGCATTTGTATCCCCCAGAGGATTGATCACTATTTTGCTTTTTGTAAGCATACCAACTGCACAATCCTTACCATTAATCAATCAAACTATGATTACTCAAGTCATTATAATAACTTCTGTTTTTATGATGACCGCCACTATTTTAAGCCGTCCCGAAAAAAGCTTACCACCAACAAATGGAATAAAACCAGATGCAATTGAAGAAGATAAATTAGATATTTTGCATAATCCAGATTCAATGTAGAAATTTACCATCCATATAAATTTCTGTTCTGAAATTAAAAATCACCCATCGTGCTATTGATCGCAAAATGCAATCCTGAAATGCTTTTGTCTTTTAAATTTGGCTGTTACCATTACCTTGATTGAAACAATTCTGTCCAAGCCATCAATGATGCTTTTTCCCAAAAGGCATAGTCATGAAAACCATTAATATCAAACCAAGCATTAATTCGCATTTTAACTACTGCAGATTTCTGAGTTTGGATATTAAATGAATTTCGCATTGTATTCTGAGTTGGATTATTATAAAAACTAAAATTCTCATTCGTGCTGTCTATGCAGTTTTTCGTTGTACTTTCAAACAACTGAATTGAATGTTTCGCAGATACTATAGGATCTTTCAATCCATGGGAAACAAATATATTTACTACACGAGAAATAGTGCTTAACGTATCATTTGAAGCAACTTTTAACTTAACATCATACATTGAGTCTGCATTTCTACTTTTACATAATTGCAAAAATCGAAACTGAATATTATTACTTCCTTTTTCCCATCGTTTTCGATATAGATTATAGGCACCCATTGAATTGGTCAATAATGCATCTTTTTTATCCAACAATGGATCATAATCCCCACTAAGCAATACAACATTAGAAAAGGCGGTAGGATGATCTAAAAACAACAATGCTGCACCACGAGCACCTGTCGACAAACCAAATACGTGGGTTTTTGGCTTCGAAGTATTTGGAAAATCCACAAACCAACCTCTTGATTTATACTCCGCTAATATGGAATTCCATAACCAATTACGAGTAGGAAAATTCTTATAATCCATCCTTGCTTGTGGGTAGATGCTGTCCATATATACACTTTTCCCCATATCTACCAGCAATACGGAAAACCCCGTCTTTAAGGCCGAATCCACAACAGAGGTCTTTGTTCGCCAATCAGTAGCTGGATAATTCCAACCAGGTAGAAATAAGATTACTTCATTATTCGAAGTTTTTGGCTCTAAAAATTCAATTCTAACAGAACTAGACTGAAACTTTTTAAAATAAACTTTCGATGTTTTTAAAACAACTTGTTGGGCTACTAGGTGATTCACGAGTCCCCCAAAAAACAGGAAAAAAACAATCCGAAAAAGCATAATTATATGCGATTAATAGAATTAATCCGGTTCATAACCGAATTGACGCAACATATTCTTGTTGTTTCTCCAGTCTTCCCGAACTTTAACAAACAATTCAATATACACTTGTTTACCAAAAAACGACTCTAACTCCTTACGTGCGTCTGTACCTAGGGCCTTAATTTTGGAACCATTTTTACCAATAATTATAGGCTTTTGAGAATCACGTTCCACAATAATTTCACAACTCATTCGAATAATTTTGGAATTCTCCTTGAAAGCAAGTGTAACCACTTCGCTGGCATAAGGTATTTCCTCATCGTACAATTTAAGCATATTATTACGAATGATTTCATTAACAAAGAATCGTTCAGAACGATCTGTTAATTGATCAGCTGGATAATATGGAGGATGATTTGGAAGCATTTTTACAATATAGTCTTCCAATATTTCCGTTTGAAATCCGTGTTCCGCAGAAATGGGTAAATAAATATCGGCAGAGAATCTTTCTTTCATTTGACTCAAAACCGTTTCTAGTTTTTCCTGATTACTGAGATCTACTTTATTCAAAGCCAAAATCTTCTTTGCTTTGGCTCTGTTAAATTTATCCGTAATTTCTTCACTAAACTTATCTGAAGTTATGTCTATCAATAGAATTAACACATCTGAATCATGTACTGATTCGTTTACGAAATGCATCATTTGTTCATGCATTTTGTAACTTGTTTTCACTAACACCCCAGGAGTATCTGAATATACAATTTGATGACCATCTCCATTTTTTACCCCCAAAATTCGATGTCTCGTAGTTTGTGCCTTGGGGTTTACGATGGCAAGAGCTTCTCCCAAAAGACGATTATAAAGTGTACTTTTACCCGCATTGGGCATTCCTATAATACTAACAAAACCGCATTTAAATTCTGAATCCATTGATTCAAAATTACAATTTTAAAATGGTAAAGATATCAAAGCGGAATAAGTTTAAAATTATGTTGGGTTCTTGATACTTAAATTAATTTCACCCCAATTGTCTTGTAAGTCTAGTTTTTTGCGAATTCGAGTTCGAGAATTATTTACATATTGAGCTGTCAAGCCAAGTATACTTGCAATTTCTTTACTTTGGTATCCATTTAAGCTTAAAACAAAAATCCTTTTCTCGGTTAAATTGAGATCTGCTGCCAGTGGGAATCTCTTCTCTATATCTTGGTAATCCTCTAACAATTTGTCTGCAAGCTGAGGTTTGGCATCTGTAAATGCACTTTGAATACTTAGAGCTTCGATTCGAATTTCCTTAAGTTGATCCTTATAATTCTTATCACTCACTTGCATCAATAATTTATTTATTTTCTCCGCCTTTGAAACCATAAATTTGGAGAGTGTTAATATTCTTGCATTCATTTCATTTTCGATCTGCAAATTTTCTGCAGACTTCTTTTCAATGTCGAGTTGCTTTTGCATGATATTGCGTTGCAATCGATAGCTTTTACGTTCTCTAAAAATCAACAACGTAATTAAAAATGCTACAATCAACAGGGCTATTGAAATAATTTGATACTGAAGTGCCTCAGCCTTTTTTTCGTTTAATAATCGAGTATTGGCCTTTACTGCAGCGTTCAAATTACTCAGTCTCATTTTTTCACTTAAATCTGAAGCTGATACATCGAGCCTTTTATTTTCATATTGCTGAAAATACCTATCTGAATTCACAAAGCAATCTATTGCCATTTTCTCATTTCTGTCTGCTCGATACTTTAAACCTTTTAGATATTCAATTACACCCAAAGAGTTTAAATAAGAATAAGACTGAGTATCCAGATTGATTTTCATTGCATTCAAATCATCCAGAGTAAACAAATTTGGATTTTTGGTTAATTCTTCTTTTAAATTTGACCCAATCCGATTGCAAAAGAATGCCGAATTATCTATTATTTCGTCTTTATGTTCTTTTAAAAAATCCGAATTACCAGAACCTTCTAGTCCTTTTTGTTTTATTTGAACATAATAATTCTGTAATTGTAAGTTTGCAACTGGTAGAGGTTGTTTAATTTTATTCAACCAGATTCTTGCGCTATCAATATTTTTATCTCTTTGATAAATTAGAACTCGTTGTAATATAAATATTTGATCCTGATATTGGGTAGGATCAAATTGGTAATCCTTGAATGCAGAAATCCAAAAAGTTTTAGCTTGATAAATATCCCCTTCATCAATCAGCAAACTAACCAAATTATTTAAAATCATCTTTGAAGGTATGTTCTGAACAATGGAAGCCTGATAAGATTGTTCAAAATACGCTTGTGCTGCTTTAGGCATACCTAACTGATTGTATACATATCCCAGATTATTTCCTAAATTCTGAATAAAAATATTGTCGTGACTGTAATTTGCAAGATCGAAACCTCTTTTCGTAAACACTAAACCGCTGTCCATTCTACCGTTATACAAATACAAAACACTTAAATCATTCAAAGCAAAAAGCATTAATGTGGTGTCATTTTGTTCAACGCCCTGTTTCAATGATTCGGACAGAAGATTTAATTTCCGATTAAAATTTTCTGCATTATCCGAAATATCTTTCCCAAGGTAAACATTCCAGAAACCTTTAGCATAGGGTATAGTACTTAATCTAGAAAAATCGTCAACTAACTTTTTGTAGTCATCGCTGCTGTCCTTTCGGACTTTGCAAATCACGAGCGTCTTTCCCGCATCATGAATATAATTGCGGCTTTTTTTAAAAATAGCCTCTGTGGCATCTTTAGGTTGAAGATAGGATTTAGGCTTTTCTTCTATCGATGGTTTGTTTTCAGTACACGCAAACAAACCCATTAGAAATATTATGGAAATAATGCTTCTACTCCAACGCCATGAATCCACCAAATTTGTTATACATTTACTAACAATTTCAGATGTAGATACCTCTTTCATATTAACTAACAAATGTACAGCCTACCCATTAAATGAATCGTGTATATGTTAGAAATCCCAATAACTAATTATAACATTTTCACTAAATTGTTATAATTCCGCATGCCCAAGAATTAAATAGTTCCTGCTAAGCAGATTTTTATACCTTGTTCCAAACTGTGTGGTTGATATCCTAGAATTCGAGTAGCTTTATCAATATTTAATCCTGTAATTGGGGGTCTTTTTGCTGGTTGATTTAACGTAGAACTATTCACTCTTTCAATTTTTTCCATACTGAAGTCATACATTCCGGCAACTTTTTCAACTAATTCATAAATGCTTAAGAAATCCTTCCCTGCAATATTAAAAATACCGTTCTCTGTACTCATGGCAGCCAAGAAACACCCTTCCGCTAAATCTTCTGCCAATGTTGGAGTTCTAAATTGATCGTCAACTACTTTCGCTGGTTTTTGATCTTTTAAAACATTGTAAGCCCATAAAATAATATTACTCCTACTCATATCCGCTACTTTCCCATAAACGAGAACAGTTCTCAATATGGCATAGTTCTGTCCGAATTCCAATATTCTATTCTCTGCTTCTTGTTTGCTCCAACCATAAAAACTCAAAGGTCGAGGTGGCTCTTCTTCCGTCAACATGGGTTTAGTACCATCGAAGATAAAATCTGTACTCAGATGAACTAATCTAAAATTAAATTCAACACTTAGTTCAAGTAAATGCTCTACTGTATTAATATTTAATCGAATACATTCCATTTGTTTTGTTTCACAATCATCCACTTGAGTCATTGCTGCCGCATGAATCACGCAATTAGGCCGATGTTTTTCAATCACTAAACGGGTTGCATCCTCATCGAGAATATCTAATTCTTCGTAGATATATCCCGATTTATTAGGATTTCTATTTTCGCCTCGAGCTGTGGCTATCAGTTGGATATTTGCCTTGTTTATCAACAAATCTGTGAGTTTTTGTCCCAATAAACCGTTACTCCCAGTAACTAAAATTTTAAAAATTGACATGTGCTATATTGAATATTCAAATTTCCATTCAAAGAAGCATCAAAACAAATATTTTGATTCACTATTTTTGTAGTATCATGAAATTAGTTACTTATATCCACCAAGGAACACCCACAACCGGAATCTTGGTTAATGATTCAATCTATCCATTGAATAAGATTAATCCTCAAATTCCTGGAGATATGCGCAGCATGTTACAATCATGGGAAATTAGTAAAGCTTTGGCTAAGGATGTAGAAACGGCCATAATTAATGGCGAATTTCAAGATTTAGCAACCTCATTGACAGAAACACAACTGCTTGCACCAGTTCCTGAACCTACCTCGTGCAGAGACGGTTATGCCTTTCGTCAGCATGTAGCCGCTGCACGTAGAAACAGGAAAGTACCTATGATTGAAGAATTTGATCAATATCCTATTTTCTATTTTACCAACCACAATGCTATTCAAGGTCCAGGTGAAATTCGTTGTATGCCCGATCATTTTCAAAAACTAGATTTTGAATTGGAAGCAGCAATCGTTATTGGTAAAAAAGGGAGAAATATTACTGCGGCTCAGGCAGATGAATATATTGCGGGTTACATGATCATGAACGACATGAGTGCTCGAACCCTTCAAATGGAAGAGATGTTACTCAATTTAGGTCCTGCAAAAGGAAAAGATTTCAGCACGGTTATTGGTCCTTGGTTGGTTACCCCAGATGAACTTGAACCATTCAAAATACCTGCAAAACCTGGACATGTTGGCAATAATTACAATTTATCCATGAAATGTTGGGTAAATGGCATACAAGTCAGTGAAGGAAACATGGGAGATATGGATTGGACCTTTGCAGAAATTGTTGAACGTTGTGCTTACGGGGTAGATATATTACCAGGCGATGTTATTGGTTCTGGTACAGTGGGAACTGGTTGTTTCTTGGAATTAAATGGCACAGGTTTATTGAATGACCCTAATTTTAAACCCCAATGGTTGCAAGATGGTGACGTTGTCGATATGGAGATTGCAGGATTAGGATTTTTATCAAATACAATAGTGGCTGAACCTACTGACTTTTCAATTTTAGCTTTAAAAAAACATACCCATGATCAATAATCACGAAATCGACTATTATTTGCACGGTGAGGAAATGCAGTGCGTTCAAATTGAACTAGATCCTCAAGAAACAGTAATTGCTGAATCCGGATCGTTCATGTACATGGATAACGGCATTGAAATGGAAACTATTTTTGGGGATGGCAGTCAGCAATCTGGTGGACTTTTGGGCAAATTAATGGGCGCAGGAAAGCGTTTGTTAGTTGGTGAAAGTTTATTCATGACTGCATTTACCAATCACGGTTATAACAAAAGTAGTGTAACCTTTGCAGCTCCTTATGCCGGAAAAATTGTACCCTTGAATTTAAATCAGTTGGGCAACAAAGTTATATGTCAAAAAGATGCATTTTTATGCGCCGCTAAGGGTGTTTCAGTTGGCATTGAGTTTCAACGAAGATTGGGAACCGGTTTATTTGGCGGGGAAGGATTTATTATGGAAAAACTCGAAGGCGACGGAATGGCGTTTGTTCATGCAGGGGGTTATATCATTGAAAGAGACCTACAACCAGGTGAATCTCTTCGAGTTGATACAGGTTGCATTGTAGCATTTACCGGTGGTGTAGATTACGATATCCAATTTGTAAAGGGAATTAAAAATGCCGTTTTTGGCGGGGAAGGTTTGTTTTTTGCCGTATTAAGGGGTCCAGGTAAAGTTTGGCTTCAAAGTTTACCTGTTAGTCGCTTAGCAGGGCGAATTCTGAGCTATGGACAACCTGGCGGTCGTAGAGAAGAAGGAAGTATTTTAGGTGGTATAGGAAATCTTTTTGATGGGGATGGGTTTAGATAAATTCTAAACCTTTAATTCCCTCACAGAGTAAAATGCGTACTTATTTTATTGAAGTAACGTTTAATATCTACTATCAATTCAAACGGAGTAGTGAACTAAAAATTAAAACCAAAAGTTTAATTTTACAGCCAAACTTCTTCCGCCTAACATCCAATTTTCAAATTGATTATTTCGATTAGGCAAAATCACAGTCTGATCCCAATTTTGTGAGAATACGACAAATAAATCGCTCATAGGTCTGTATCTCCACTGATATCTTAAGTTCATATTCATGAGCTTATTTTGCGCATTTAACTGCCAATATCCGGTAATGTAACTTGTGGTTGATAGAGTATATTCTGTTTTCAAACCGATCAAGTCGATACGATATCTTCCACTGTCGGCTAAATAGAAGTCGATATGTCGAAAATTCGCAGCAATAAAAATTCTGGGGACGCGTTTTCTTCCCATTCCTTTCACACGCCAATTCAACGTTCCAGAATACTCGGCCTTTTGACCGATAAAATATCCCCCAAAATCCACCTCACCAAGAAGGCTCAAACGTTTTCTATTGTTGGTTTCAAAAGACAAATTCCCAGCTAGCCATCGGTGCTTTCCATCAAAAAACCCACCATTTTTCAGTGCCACTGGAGGTCGGAATGGCAAAAACAAATCAAAATAATCCTGATGCACAAAACCCCGGATAAATGACCCATTTTGAAAGTACACTTCACTTGCAAATTGTGTGATAGATTCCGTCAATTTGAATGAACTATCATAATAACTACTGTTGTATACAAAAAATGAGTAATTATTGATCTTTCCTTTTCCTGTGGGGTAAAAAGTACGCTTTATTTCGGGTTCTAATCTCCAATAATCCATTTTTACGATCTTCTTGGAAACAGGATCATAATTATCGATTCGAGGCACAAAACCAGTGCGGGCAGAATACCATTTACTTACATATTCATGATTCCACATAAACATCCAGTCTAATGTTTTATATAAAAACCAAGTTGCATGGGCAAAACCTCGATCTGAATTTAGGCCAGGATAAATGGATTTTTGAATAAACGCCTTACCAGCATAGCGATTATTAGAGGTTAACAGATTAAACTCTGTTCCAATTACAGAATTATAATTAGTGTTGGGTGTTCCTATAATTTGGTCATGAACCCAAATAAATCCGATATTAGAAGCCTTCAACACTTTACGCTGAAGAGCCAAAATTGAGTAATTTATTGGATACAATGCGTTGACTCCATCTGTTGCAGTAGTTACATTCATTAAACCTAGTCGTAGCCTATTACCGTATTTACCTGAAACACGTAAGCCATAACTTATAGGAATGTTTGTACCGGTGGAGGTCAGTCCAATTTTTCTTGAAAAAAACGGGCGAATTTGCCTAAATCCAAAGTTCGCGAACAAATCACTATTCTCAATAAAAAATTGTCTCCTTTCTGGGAAAAACAAGCTATATCGGGTCAAATTGATTTGTTGAGCATCAACGTCTACATTAGCAAAATCCGGATTAACTGTAACATCTAAGTTCAAACTCTGTGTCAATCCAATTTTTGCATCAAAGCCTATTCTAGGTTGATGCAACATGGTAGAATTCGACTTAGTTTGAGATGTTACATTGGAAATATAAGGAATAATTGCTCCATTAAACCGTTTTGCCGGCAAATCTGCTATTCTCACGGTATCAACGAAAACAAGACCACTAATATTAAAGTTCCGAGGTACCTTCTTAAAGGTACTTATCTCATTTGATTTAAAATCTAGACGAGCTACATTCACTCCCCAATTTTCTGAATTCCGATTGAATCGAATGGAAGAGAGAGGAATGGCCATTTCTGCGGTCCAATAATTCTCATAAATGTGAGTTCCACTATACCATACCTGATCCCAAGCCGTTGTAACTCCAAAAGTACCCCCATTTTCAACTGCGCCTTCTCTTTGAGCATTATAGGGTGTAACACCAAATGAAAATCCATTTTGTCCATCTAAAAAAGGCGAAAGTGTTAATACTACAGCATCATTAGTTAGTACCGAGAAATCGCGCTTCAGATTATTTACTACAAAAGGTTTAGAGGGATTGTCGTTCTGGCATACGAATGCAGCATACAAATATTTATCATTATAACATAGCGCAAACTTGGTTTGAACTTTGGCCTTTGACGTATCGTACGGAAAATGCTGCCAAAAATCAGAAGCGAAGTCCATATTGTGCCAAACGGTATCTGACAATTCGCCATCAATTTTTATTGGAATATTAACTCTTTTAATATCATTACTTTTATTGATATTATTTAAATCAAATATTGAATTAAAATTTGAATTACCTTCAGGATGAATAGATTGAGAAATTAATTGATTACTTACAACTAAAGAAAATACAATTAACACCCAATCCAATCGATTCATGGTTCTTTTAAATGAATTAAAAATATACAAAACGAAAAAGTAAATATCCATAACCCTTGAATTAATCATTCAAAGCTAGGTTTCTTTTTTGTTGAATAGTCATGGAGTTAATCTTTTGATAATAGGCTTTCTTAGAAGTTGGTACTTGTATCTTTAATTTCTTACCGGCCATTAAAAAATTATTCTTTCTAATACCGTTCCATGATTTTATTTCTTGCGTTGTACAATCAAATACATCTGTAATCGTGTATAATGCATCCCCTTTCTTAATCGTATAATAGATCCAAACCTTAGTATCGTTATTATCGGAAGTAGTTGTAACATTTGAATTCGATTTAACAGGATTTGAAGATACGACTGATGTTGAAGATTGATTAACTGTTTTCCTATTGGGGGCTTTTTCGTTAACTTCTTGCGAAGCTTCAATGATTCTTAATGTATCGCCATCTACAACTTCAATGATGGTGTCGTAACTTAAAATAGCATTTTCCTGCATAGGATTTTCACCCAAGGTAATTTTTGGCTCTTCTTTACCCAAATACTTACGAACCCAAATAGCCAATGAATCCTTTTTTTCTTCGAATAATATAGCAGTTTCCTTAGGAAGTACAATAGAAAAAGCATTTCCACCCATGTAAGGCACATAATCAGCCTTGTATGAAGGATTTAACTCTCTTAATTGCTCTAATTCAATGGGCAAATTATCTGAAATAGCCTGAAATGGAACATTCTGTTCAATTGAAACTACCGATTTTATGGGGGGTACCAAATACGGGTATTTGTCTAACTCGCCTCTTTTTTCTAACACTTGCATACAGACTAATGCTGCATAGAACTGCATAATTGGTTGACGTTCTTCAGGTTCTAAAACCTGATAAATTACATCAAAATCCAAGGATCCAGTTGCATGTATTAATTGATTTAATCTAGCAGGACCAATTGAAAAAGCAGTTATGGTTTTATTCCAATCTCTGTAGATATTTTGTAGCTCATAAATGTATTTTATAGCGGCTTGAGAAGAAACAACCGGATCTCTTCTTTGATCAAATAATGCAGCCTGAGTTAAGCCATATTTCTTTCCTATTCGAAAGGGAAGAGGCCACATACCTGATGCACCATCCTCCGCTTTAAAACGAGGTTCAAATCCTGTGTTTGCAGCAGGCAATACATACAAAAACCACGGTATTAAATCACCATTCCAAGGATTGCGTATTTTCATTCCTTCTGCACTTATGATATTTCTAAAATAGAAATATCGGCCTGCAACAATACGGGTTGAATTATTTTCATTTTCCAACCATTCCTTGATATTTTCTATAACACCAGCCCCTCTGTAAATGGTAAGTCCCTGTCCTCTTTTTTCAATTTCCTTTAACTCCGACTCAATATCTACTCCTTTTATCGCTTGCCCACTAACATGGGAGGCATTCATCACTAAAACAATAAATAAAAAAACAAATACTCTTCTCATTTTACGAATTCAAGTTCTCTATTAAACGAGACAAATCAAACAATCTTTCTTCCTCTCCAAATTTTGTCATTAATTGCACGCCTATCGGCAAAGAATCAGAATTCTTCAATAAAGGAAGAGAAATTGCTGGATTTCCGGCCAAATTTGCTTGAACTGTAAACAAATCTGCTAGATACATTGCAACTGGATCCTTACTTTTTTCACCTAATTTAAATGCTGGTGTGCTGGTGGTAGGAATCAATATGGCATCAGCAGACTCCAAAACGTGTATTGTTTCATTTTGAATGACTCTTCGAACTTTCTGCGCTTTTTCGTAATACTCCTCGTATTGTTCACTAGAAAGAACAAAGGTTCCCAGCATGATTCTACGTTTAACCTCTGCACCAAAACCTTCGCTACGAGATTTTACATAGGTGGATTCCAAGTCGGTTGCATTTGAGCTCCTGTAACCATAAAGCATTCCTGAATATCTCGATAAATTACTACTAGCCTCGGCCGTGGTTAATACATAATAAGTAGGCACCATTTGATCCAATAACGGAAAATCAAAATAGGTTATCTCGTGTCCAGCAGCAGTAATTTTATTCAACAAATCTTCAAATTGTAACTTTACTTGGATATCTAAACCTGGATTTTCTATGGCCTGCTTCATCACCGCAAAACGTGCTTTAGATATAGGCTTGTAATTCCAATTTGGCAGAGGATCTTGTTGCATCATACTCGCATCATGATCATCTTTACCCGACATTATTTCAGTTACCAGAGCAACATCTTCCAGAGAATGAGCTAAGGGTCCAATCTGGTCGAAACTAGAAGCATAAGCTAATAATCCCCAACGAGAAATACGTCCATAAGTAGGTTTCAATCCAAAAATTCCATTAAAGGCTGCAGGCTGGCGAATAGAACCTCCAGTATCTGAACCCAAAGCAACGTGGCACATTCCAGCAGCTACAGCCACCGCGCTTCCACCGCTAGAACCACCTGGAACTCGTGTGGGATCGATAGCATTTTTTACGGGACCATATGCACTATTTTCATTGGATGCACCCATGGCAAACTCATCGCAATTAGTACGACCGATAAGAATGGCATCTTCATCGATTAATCGTTGAACTGCCGTTGCTGTGTAAAGTGATTCAAATCCTTCCAGAATCTTAGAAGAATTACTAACTTTATGATTCTTGTAGGCTAAATTGTCTTTCAGTGCAATAACTACGCCTGCCAATTTACCGGCATTACCTGACTTAATTTTTTGATCAATTTCAGCAGCACGAGTTTTTGCTTCGTCTGCCCAAACTTCCAAAAATGCATTAAGATCTTCATTCTGGCGAATATTCTCTAGGTAATATTCTACTAATCGGGCACAAGAAATTGCTCCCGCTTCAAGATCTGACCGGATTTCTGAAATTCGACTATACGATTTCAAGGTTAATTTTCGCTAGGTTTGTTTTCTTCGTTCATTCCTTTTTGGATCTCAGAACGAATTCCGTCTTTAGCATCCTTAAATTCTTTTACTCCACGACCCAATCCACGCATCAATTCAGGAATTTTTTTTCCTCCGAAAAGCAATAAAACGATAAGGGCAACAATAATAATTTCTTGACCGCCCATACCTAAAAATAACATCGTATTCATGTGTTTAATGTTTAATTAAGCAAAGATACGGAATAATTCCCTCAACCTTTACAAATCTGTAGCCCAATTGGCTTTATCATTAGGATTGAATTGCCAAGGCGCACCATTATTTTCCAAGTTAGTAAACATTCCATTCAACTCCGAAGGTGCAGCACTTTGTTCCATCACAAGATATTGACGCATTTGATAAATAATATCTACTGGATTAATATTTACTGGACAGGCATCAGCACAAGCATTACACGTAGTACATGCCCAAAGTTCTTCAGGGGAAATGTACGAATGTAAATCCTTTCCATCCTCCACTTTTACATCAGACTTTTGCGCATCCATATTCTTACCCACTTCTTCTAATCGATCGCGGGTGGCCATCATAATTTGACGGGGACTAAGTAACTTACCTGTGATATTTGCAGGACACACACTGCTACAACGGCCGCATTCAGTGCATGTATAGGCATCCATTAGATTTTTCCAAGTTAGATCATTTACATCCTTTACTCCAAAGCCCGTTGGTGGTTCATAACCATCGGGTGGCTGAGCTGAAGGATCCATCATCAATTTCACCTCAGTAGTAACCGATTGCATATTTGAAAATTGACCTCTAGGGTTCAAAGCTGAATAATACACATTTGGAAAACTCATGATGATATGCCAATGTTTTGAAAATGGCACGTAATTCAAAAACAACAAAATCCCTATAAAGTGGAACCACCAAAATGCACGTTCCATAATATGCAAGGTATGACTTGAATAGCCTTCAAAAAAACCAACCAAATACTGACTAATAGGAAAACTCCCATGCTGTGGTAATTCTCCTCTCATTTGCAAAACTTGTTCTGCGGCATTCATTTTTAACAATGCGCCCATCAAAACAATTTCCACAATTAAAATAATTGTGGCATCTTTTGTTGGCCATCCTTTGAGTTCACGCATTGTAAAGCGTGGAATTTTCATTACAAATCGACGAAACAAGAAAACCACACAAGCCAACAAAACCCCCAACGCCAAAATTTCAAAAAATCCGATGGCAGTATCGTACAATCCACCTAAAAAAGTAGCAAAAATCCTATGGGTACCAAGTAATCCATCTAAAATAATTTCAGCAACTTCAATGTTGATTAATACAAATCCGGCATAAATGAGTATGTGAAAAAATCCAGCAACAGGCCTACGAACCATTTTGCTTTGACCCATAGCTACAAGTAGCATGTTTTTCCATCTTTCTTTGGGATGATCGGACAAATCAACGTCTTTTCCCAGTAAAATATTGCGTTTTATTTTTGAAACGCTTTTCCAAAAAAAGTAGATTCCCACTCCTAAACAAAGAGCAAAAATCAATTGTGAAATACCCAAGCCGATTTGCATTTGGGCGAATTTAATTCAGAGTTAGGGCATTACCAAGCGAACGGCTTCGAAAACTTCTGCGTACCGTTGAGCTACTTGTACTCCACGCATACGTAATTGGGATCTCAGAAACTCTTCATTCGCATAAGGACGATGTGCTTGGCTCTCATATTTACTCAAAGCAGCGATTTTTTTTAATACATCTATTTCTTCTACTATTTCAAAGGCACAGGTATTAAAATTTAAATTATTCCAAGGCAATTCGTATGAAAAAATATTAATAAACTTAAACGCTCGCAATGCCTCTTCTGCAATGGTTTTGTGATCTTGATGAATATCGTTTAAGCTGGGAATTAATACGGTATCGGGTTTGATTTTATCTCGAAGTTGAATCAAAACATCCAAGATTTCTTGCCTATGATAATTAAAAGTTCTTACTTCAAAACGATGTAATTCTAAATCAGCTGGTGGAATTCCTAGGCTCGAAGTAGCGTTTTTAACCTCACTGATTAGAATATCTTTGGGAAACTGAGGCAAAACACTTTGTTCACAAGCACTAAAGGCCACATAATATACCCTTTTACCTTGCCGAATTAACTTAGCAACGGTTGCACCACAACCCAGTTCTCCATCATCCGTATGCGGAGAAAGTAATAAGATAGTATTGCCAATCATATGTTTACATCTTTTCTGATTTTACCATAACGGTTTTAAATCGGAATGATCATTTCTTCTTTGTACAATTTTAAGTATTTCTTTTGGCAATTTTACTTTAACACTTTGGTTAACTGCTTCAATAGAAACCAGTAGATAATGTTCGTCTCCCATTTTCAAGACTTCTGCTTCTTTGCCTTTTAAAGGACCATCCAATACTTCCGCAATATCCCCTATTTCAAACACTTCATCTTCGCGGAACTCTGAAATATTATATCCCAAGGAAACAAATTCACGTATTAACTCGATTTGTCCAGCTGGTATTGTAGCGTCTTTTGAATTATGACGAATAAATCGAACAACACCAGGAATTGTTAAAATTTGATCTCGTTGATTTTCAGTAGGTAGAACAAAAATATACCCATTAAACAAAGGCATTTCAACCCATTTTTTTCGGTCCTTCCAAAACCTCAAACTTCTATACAGAGGCAGATAATGTTCTATGCCCATTTTCTGTAAAAATGCGGAAACTTTTTTTTCTTGCCGGCTTGAAGTATAAATCACCTTCCAAACCAATGAATTTTGTATCGGAGGGGTCATTAGAATTCTAATTTCTTATTCAAGGATGAAACCGTTTCTTTAAACTCGATTACCATTTCTTCCACTACTTCTTTTGCCGATTTTATTGAGCGAATCGTAGAACTAACTTGACCAATTTCCAATTCACCTTCTTTTAAATCACCTAAGAACATACCTTTTTTAGCCCGACCTCTTCCTAGTAATTCATTGAGTTTTTCTGGGGATGCTCCTTCGGCATATGCGTTCTGCACTTGCTGATAAAAATCATTCTTAATCAATCTTACCGGAGTTATTTCCTTAAGCGTTAACTGAGTATCGCCATCTCCAGCTGCAACAATAGCACTTTTGAAATTTTCATGGGCTGAACTTTCGAGAGTTGCGGCAAATCGACTACCGACTTGCACACCATCTGCACCTAAACACATTGCCGCTGCCATGGCTTTACCTGAGCCAATTCCTCCTGCAGCAATCACTGGCAAATCAACATATTGCTTTATTAAAGGAACCAAAACCAATGTGGTTGTCTCTTCTCTACCGTTATGACCGCCTGCCTCAAAGCCTTCAGCAACTATAGCATCTACCCCTGCTTCCTCTGCCTTTTTAGCAAATTTTACATTCGCAATTACATGGACTACGGTAATTCCGTTTTCTTTCAAAAACGGTGTGTATTTGGAAGGGTTTCCCGCGGATGTGAAAACAATTTTAACCCCTTCCTCTAAAATAATATTGATGTGTTTATCAATATCTGGATATAAAAGAGGAAGATTAACTCCAAAGGGTTTATTGGTTTCATTCTTGCATTTTTGTATGTGTTCTCGCAAAATCTCTGGATACATACTTCCAGCTCCAATTATACCAAGTCCACCAGCATTACTAACTGCTGCTGCAAGTTCCCAACCAGAGCACCAAATCATACCACCTTGAATTATTGGATATTGAATTCCAAATAAATGGCAGATAGGATTGGATTTCATGAATGAATTAATTACACATTTAAACGAATTTGAAATAAGAAAATTATTTCACAGAGCACCAACTAGGATTCAACAACTACGCCCATATTAGAGAATTTCTCAATTCGCTGAGCTACCATAGTATCTTTATCTAAAGTAAGCAATGCCTTCAATTCTTTTTTAATTGCAGCTTTCAAAGAATCGTAGGCTTCTTGAGGATTATGATGAGCTCCACCGATGGGTTCTTTTATTACCCCATCAACCAATCCCATTTTAAACATATCATCGGAAGACAATTTCAAAGCGTCTGCGGCCAGTTCTTTTTTGTCCCAAGTTCTCCAAAGTATGCTCGAACAACTTTCGGGGCTTATTACACTGTACCAAGTATATTCCATCATCAAAACTTTATCTCCAACACCAATTCCTAAAGCACCACCCGATGCACCTTCTCCGATTACTATGCAAACTATAGGCACATTCAGTGTAGACATTTCAAACAGATTCTTCGCTATCGCCTCACCTTGTCCACGCTCTTCCGCTTCTAAACCAGGACTTGCGCCAGGAGTATCAATTAAAGTAACAACAGGCACGTTAAACTTTTCAGCCAATTTCATCAAACGCAATGCCTTTCTGTATCCTTCTGGATTAGGCATACCGAAATTGCGTAATTGACGTTGTTTCGTATTACGTCCTTTTTGTTGACCAATTATCATCACAGGTTTACCGTCGATTTTGGCAAATCCACCAACAATTGCTTTATCGTCTTTAATTTGGCGATCACCAAATAGTTCAATAAAATCGGTACAAATATTTTCGATATAATCTAAAGTATATGGACGATCTGGATGACGTGAAATTTGAACTTTTTGCCATCCTGTTAAATTAGCATAAATGGTTTTTTGTGCTTCACGAATCTTTTTCTCGATCGTTTTGATCATGTCCGACATATCAATCTTACCCTGTTCATGGGTAGACAGAGTTTTGTCGAGTTGAGCGTAAAGCTCCTGAATTTCTTTTTCGAAATCGAACCAAACTTTTGTTGTCATGAGTGTAGAATTTTAGGCGCACTTCTGCGCAACATTCAATGAGGAAATATTTTTGGTGGAGTTATACCCAATCCATGGCCATGGCCAAGCCGCCAAAGAAAGTGGGAAGACCAAGCCAGAACGCTTCAGGAAGCCAGATGGTAAAATAAGTAAGGGCAATACCGCTGATGATGCACATAGCCCAATACAGTTTCGTGTTGCGTTTTTCGTTACTCATAGGACTGCGAAGATAATAACAAAATCAATAGGGTGTTGTATAATTAATTAATTTATCAGATTTATATCTGCCCAATACCGAGTAAAATACGTTTCCCATATCACTTTAGAATCTGGTTGATATGCACTAGACATGGCACTTTTAATGGATTCTAAAGGAATATTAACTCCGGCTAACAAACACGCTGATGTGGTTCCTTGTAACCTTGGATTAATTTCTAAAAGTCGAGGTATTCCTTCTAAATCGTATTTCCATTGTACTCCTATAGGACCAGTTAAATCGAGAGAAAGCACTAATTTGTTGGTCAATTCTATTATCTCCAAATTATTTTCAATTAACCCAGAAACACTTATTCCTCCAATCATCTTATCCCGTCTTCTCGGGATACAATAAACAACCACTCGATTATGAACCAACACATCCACACTGTATTCAACTCCTTCCAAATAATCCGACACTAAAAATGGGATATCAAACTTCTGTTCTTCCATCCTTTTACCCCATTCTTCAATGGTTAAAGGCATCCAACCTGACTTTTGGTTTAAAAAATTGGAGTTTATTTCACGACTCACTATTCCAAATCCTCTTGAACCATTTCCCAAAACGGGTTTAAAACACTGATGCGACTTTCCTCCAAGAAATTGCTGCTCACAATATGCTTTCAATTGCTCAAAATTCGAAACTAGTGTAAATTGAGGAACAGGGATTCCCAATTTTTCAGCATGTTCTAAAACCCAATACTTGTGGTTAGCGATTGTCAACCCTTCCAAATTTGAAACTAAAACTTGTGTGCCTATTTCCTGAAACGAAGTTTTGTTTTTTGCTAATGGTTCCAATTCTCGTGTAGTTATTGGCAGTATAACATGAATACTATGTTTTTTGCAATAATCTTTCACAAAAGGAATAAAAGAAGTGTGATTCGATGGAGGTACCTGAACTGAATAATCAGCCAATCCAAAACCATAAGAACTTGCGTTCTGATCTCCGGCATGAACTACCACAGCAGAATCTTGTTTTAAGCAGTGAAAAATTCCCCCGAAACCAGGTGCACCTGCACCAGATGGAACAAATACGGATATCTGTTTGGTTGACATTAGGCAAAAGTACGAATATACTCGATTGATATTGTTTTAACCTTCAATATTTACGCACTCAAAATTGTATCTTTGCAGTAAATTTTTTATGAGCTCCCATACCTACATTCACGATTTAAAACAGCACGTGGGCCAAACGGTTACACTTAAAGGCTGGGTATCGAACAAAAGAGAAGGAAAAGGAATTGTATTCATTGTACTTCGCGACGGAACCGGTTATTGCCAATGCGTTATAACCCAAGATAATTCGGGCGAGAATAATTTGAATATCGCTCAAAGTACATCACTTGAAACTAGTGTAATAATTCAAGGTTCTGTTCATGCTGATGAAAAGCAAATTGGAGGAATTGAAGTTCAGGTTAGTCAAATTGAAGTTGTAGGCGAAAGCATCGATTATCCCATAGCAAAAAAAGAACACGGTATTGAATTCTTAATGGATCAACGCCATTTATGGTTAAGAAGTACTCGCCAGTGGGCTATCATGAAAATAAGAAATACCATTATTTTCTCCATTCACAAGTACTTTCAATCTCAAGGATTCGTGCAAATGGATGCACCTATTTTCACTGGAAATGCCTGTGAAGGAACCAGTACATTGTTTGAAACCGATTTCTATGGCGAACCCGCTTATTTGAGTCAAAGTGGACAACTTTACGGCGAGGCTATGGCTATGGCTATGGGCAAAATCTACACTTTTGGACCTACCTTCAGAGCTGAAAAATCTAAAACTCGCAGACATTTATCGGAGTTTTGGATGATAGAACCTGAAATGGCATTTTATGATATTTTCCAAAATATGGATACCATTGAGGGAATGCTCCAAGCAGTAATTAAAGATGTATTGGCTGAGTGTGCTGAAGAATTAAAAACCATAGGTCGTGATACTTCCGTATTAGAATCTTCATTAAAGTCATTCCCGAGAATGACTTATGATGAAGCGGTAAGCATTATCAAAGGGGAAAAAGCAGTAAATGGTATTTACAGCATTGCAATGCTCGAAACCGAATTAGCTCAGACTGAAGAGAAATTAAAAGCTATAGAAGCGGAAATAGCTGAGAAAGAAGCAAAATTGTCTACTCCTGGAATGAAAAAAGGAGAAATCAACTTTGTTACTGCGAAGATCATTCAGTTAAAACAAGAGAAATCGGATGTTGAAGAAGATTTAAGAAACATTCCTCAATGGCTAAATAGTGCTCGTAACTTTGAATATGGAAACGATTTCGGGGGAAGCGATGAAACGGTTTTAACCAAATTATTTGATTCACCCGTTATGGTATACGATTGGCCTCACGAGGTTAAGGCTTTCTATTTAAAGCGCAATCCCGAAGATACTCGATTCGCACGTGGCGTGGACGTTTTAGCTCCTGAAGGTTACGGAGAAATTGTAGGCGGTGGCGAACGTGAAACCAATGTAGAAAATTTGGTTGAAAAAATTCATGAACATGAATTGCCAATGGAAGCATTTGAATGGTATTTGGATTTACGCCGTTACGGTTCGGTTCCACATTCTGGTTTTGGACTAGGATTAGAACGATTGGTAACTTGGATTTGTAAATTGAAACATGTAAGAGAATCCATTCCTTTCCCAAGAATGTATGGTAGATTGAAGCCTTAATAACTCCTAAAAAAAACTTAATAGTTTTAATATATGAGGTTTCAAATAAATCGTACTTAAGCCCAATTAAGAGGGTAAAATGAAAGTTTATAGATAGACTCAAAGCATACAAAAAAGGAAAGGGCCTCCGTTGGAGGCCCTTTCCTTTTTCAATTCTACATGGTGAGCACTAATGAATGCTCACAATCATTTTATTTGAAATAATCTAAATCCAAAAACAAATCTAATTGATCGGTAGGAACATTATCTCTGTTCGTAGTAAGTTCTGATTGAGGATACAAGAACCTTGCTGGTAATTTTGACCCAGTGTTCACAGGGATACCCAATGCATTTTTAGTACGACGAATATCGGAGAAGGTTTCAATTTGACCGAACAATGAAACATATTTTTCTTCTAAAATTTCCATCAACAACGCTTCGCTAACGCTCGTTCCGCTTACCATTTTACCTGGTCCGAAATCAGCGATATCATAAGCTTTGAATGAACCATAAGTTGCATCGTGCTCCGCTCTCACATTATTTAAGTGATCCAATGCTTTATCGTTGTCGCTCTGACGTGCATAACACTCTGCAATGATCAATTCATTTTCAACATAAGTCACTAAATCGTAGGGAGTTGTCGCGTAGTAAATACCGTAAAAATTAGGATCTAATGGGCTGTAAGCTTCTGAAGGATCACTCAAGAAATACCATTCAAAGCGAGGCATTTCATCAGTTTTAGCATTATTTCTGTTAATAGAACTAGCAGTATCCATTAATTTAGAAACATGTGACCCATCGCAAGACATATAGCCTCCACGATTCCAATAGCAGAAATCATAATACAAGTTCCACGCTCCAGGAGTTTCTTGATCGTGCTTAGCTCTTAGGTCTTTACCTTGAGAAACACCGTTCAAAGCAGCAGCTAATGCACCTGCATAATCTTTTTTACGCATTAATGCACGAGCTTTCAATGTATTTGCTACTTCCGCCCAATCAAATCCTGCAACATATGCATTACCATATGCGCCAGAACCACCTACATTAGGTATTGCATCATCTAAAAGTTGAATGCAATAAGCATGAACATCTTCCATTTTATCATACTTAGGCTTTGCAATGTCATCACGACAAGCTTCAGTATTCGGAATATCGCCCCACAAACTGCTCGCTGTCAATAACAAATGTGCTTCCGTAATTGATGCTACAGCAGAAAGAGTTTTATTGTTCACGGCATCTGCCTTAGTGCGGATCAAACGACATTGCGCAACGCCTTCAGAATACAATGTAGCCCAAGAATTATCAAAATCTCCTGAGGTCATATTATAATCTTGATACGAAACATATTGACGATCGTAACCCACGAAATATCCGTTGAATATTCCGGCTAAACGAGCAGCTTCTCCTTCGTTAAACAATACGTTTGCCATTTGTGCTCCAGTAATCATCAATGTAGGGTCGGAATCGCTAAATTGGTTGGGATTCTCCTTATTGATGTTTTTTATATCTTTTTGACAAGAGTTAAAGGACAAAGCCAATACACCTGCCATAAGAGGTACTAAGAATTTATTTTTCATTTTTTTAATACAATTAAAGTTTGATACTTAAGCTGAAAATATAAGATTTGGTTCCAGGATTATTAAAGTAATCCAAACCACGTCCGTTAGAAACACCTGTCAAGTTAGTTTCAGGATCCAATCCTGCCAAACCACCGTTTTCAGGTGACTTAGTCCACAACATCAAATTACGGCCAGTAAAGCCTAAAGAAGCACCTGGGATGTGTAATTTTCTGCACAAACTAGCTGGCAATTCGTAGCTCAGACTCAATTCTCTCAAACGAATCCAAGATGCGTCATAAATGAATTGTTCTGAAACAGGACCAAAACCACCGCCTAAGCCGGTATACCAACCCTGTTCTAACCAAACATCTCCGCCACCAAAGTTCTGTATGTTACCGCGAACAGTGTATTGTCCGTTAGCATCAGCAGTTGCTACATCAGCAATAGACTCCCCGTAAACGTTTTTCAAACTAGCCGCTTTAGTAGCATCAACTGTAATTTCATTACCTGTATGTTCAGCAGTACCAAAATAGTTCAATACACCCATTGTACCGCCCCACATTTGATTACCTTGACATGCTTCAAACAACAAGTTCATAGTAATTCCTTTGAAAGTTAAATTAGTTCCAAATCCACCTCTCCAAGTTGGGTTAGGATCTCCAATTACACCTTCTTCAGCAGCTTGTTGAGGGAATCCATTTGCATCTAATTTTAGGCTTCCATCTTCATTTCTTTCCCATTTTCCGCCCCAAAGAGCACCCATTTGATGACCTTCAACTGCACGAGAGGAAGAACCTGTAAATCCAGCTAAGAATACGTTACCTACACCACTCAAACTTTCAACTAAATTTTTATTAGAACCTACGTTTCCATAGATATTCCATGTTAATTTATCGTTTTTAACAACAGCAACATTGAAGTCAAGTTCATAACCTTTATTTGATAGAACAGCTGCGTTCGCCCATTGATTAGTGTAACCAGTAGAAGCTGGAACAGCAACCGCCAAAATTGCACCATCAATTTTATTCTGATAGTATGTAGCTCCCAATGAAATTCTACCATCTAAGAATTTCAAGTCAGCACCTAACTCCATTTCACGTTTGATTTCAGGACGAATATCTGGATTGCCTCGAGCAGTACTTCTGTAAATAGATCCTCCGAAATATGAAGCATCCATAACTTCACCCCAGCCGGATGCAGAACTTGCACTTACATAGTTTGTTCCCCAGATATATGCTGGTGGAGCAACCCCAACTTGACCCCATGAAGCTCTTAACTTACCATAGGATAATGTTGGAATTTTAACATCTTTAGTAAATTCATAACTTAAACTTGCGCTTGGAGAATAAAAACGATCTGCGAACGTACTAGATTGCTCTGCAGCTGTTCCTAAGTTCAAGAACACTTTATCTTGGAACGCGAAGTCAAATGTTCCATAGAAACGGTTGTTCAACACTCTGCTAACTGAATTGAATGGCGTCATATTTTCAGATGTTGAGTTGAAGAATCCATAACGATCTTGATCGCGAATGATAAAGTTAAGTGCTGACCCGCCTATAGAATAGAAATTTCTATCAGTTGCTAAATACCCTAAAGTAGCATTCAAGTTCAAATCTTTAGTTAATTTGTGATTGGACTGATTTATTAAATGTAAACTCAATTCAGATTCACGAATTAAATTATCTGAAAATGCACCATTTGAATTACTTGAAGCTGATCTCCATGGGAAATAAGTAATACGACGATCAGAAGACTCATCATATCCTACACGTGCAATAAAGTTTGAATTCTTAGCCCATTTGTACAAAACTTCTGGAGCCAATATAAAACGAGTAACATCCGATGAATTAACTTGTTCATTTAATGTCCAACCTGGATTATTGTATGCAGGCACGGCATCACCCAAATACCTTCTGTAACCTCTATGTGAACCAGGAGTACCGATTCCGGCATCATTGTAATACGTTCCAATCCAATCAGAATTATCAAAATCTGCAGGTGTTCTCAAATAACCCAAGTACAATCCATTTAGATTTGAACCCATTTGTATACGATTAGAGGACACTTTTGCTAAAGTGCTCTTCAAACTGAAAATTACTTTTTCAGTTGCATTATAATCTAGATTCAAACGACCAGTTGTTCTACGATAATCAGAATTTCCATTTAAAATACCCTTTTGATTCCAATCGGATAAACTGAAGAAAACGGATCCCTTATCGCTTCCACTTGAAATAGATACGTTATTATTCCAAGTAGTACCTGTTCTGAACACTTGCTCACGATTAGCGTCGTTATAGACTTGCTTAGAACCTTTTTTCACGATAGGATAATATTTATCACCATCTGCAGCTTCAAAGTATCTACCGGTAGTGTTAAACTCATCAGTACCAGATCGATCTGCAATTCTATCACCCCAACTCAAAGCATTATTTGCTACCCAATTTCCATTCACTCCTTGACCATATTTGCTTTGCTTAGCAAATTCACGGTTGATTTCATCCATCATGTAAGTAGAACTAACTTCAACTTTTAAGCCTTTTTTACCTTTTTTGGTTGTAATCATAATTACCCCATTTGCAGCTCTAGTTCCCCAGATTGCAGCAGCAGCAGCACCTTTTAAAATTTCAATGTTCTCAATATCAGCAGGATTAATATCATTCAAACGAGATTGTTGAACAACACCATCGATTCCCCCACCAATACTAGAGTTGCTCACAGGAATACCATCAACAACGATTAAAGGTTGATTTGAACCTGTAACAGTGTTCTGACCGCGAATTTGAATGTAAGCACCAGCACCTGGATCACCTGTTGAACGAGTAATTTGTACATTCGATGCTTTACCTGACAAAGCTTGTATCAACCCGCTTTCGCCAGAAGAAACAACACTTTTACCTTTAACTTGAGAAACCCCATAACCCGTTTTACGAGAACTTGTTGTCAAACCGGTGGCGGTAATCGTTACCTCACCGATGTTTACTGTGTCGCCTTGAGGTTCGGAATTTTTGCCCATCGTGGATGCAACCTGTGCATTCACCGAACTTGTAGCAAAAATTCCTGCACCAAATAAGGCCAGTACCGGAATTTTACTTAATGTAACTTTCATGATAATATGATTTTATTTTAACAGCGTAATTCGCAATTAGGAGTATTTCGTCGAATATTCAAAGCATTTCATCCTAAAATTTTGGTATTTTTTTTTAAACAAAACAAGAAACTTAACGTCAAATCGACAATTACCAAGGATTACAGCTAAAATTCAGCATGTAAACAGTATAGAATTATGATATCTACTTTTCAACTACTTTTAAGTAGTATTTGCCTAAAATTAATGCGATGGTGATTCTTTTGTGTCGATATTTGTGGCATGTTGGATTTTCACAATCATGTTTTACCCGGAATCGATGATGGTTCACCAGATATCAAAACATCGAATGACTTGTTAATTGGGCTAATGGAGTTGGGTTTTGATCAAGTGAAACCCAGTCCACACATCATTGCAGATACTCATCCAAACACACCTGATACCATTGAAAATGCTTTTAATCAATTGGTTAATCACTCGGATTTACATTCCAATCAAAAGAATCAGCTGCTTGGATATTCTGCAGAACATATGTTAGATGACATATTCATGCAAAAACTAGAGCGCAAAGAAAATTTACTCTGCATCAAGGATAAATACATTTTGGTTGAGTTCTCATACGCACACAAACCTGAACGCATTGAAAATTATAGTTTTCAATTGCAAATTATGGGTTACATTCCTATTTTAGCGCATCCCGAACGATACGGTTACTTTTTTAAAGACTACAAAACGAATTTTACTTATTTGAAAGATTTGGGATTTGACTTTCAATTGAACCTATTATCTCTTACACCGTATTACGGAAAAGAAGTTCAAGCCATTTCAAACAAACTACTTCAAGAGGGTTTCTATGATTACGCCTGCACCGATTTGCATCATTACAGACACCTTGATGCATTAAAAACCTTCTTTACAAAAGAAAGTTTACAGCAGTTATACGAAAAAAACCAGTTGAAAAACCACATTTTGGTTTAATCAACTGGTTTTTTAAACCGATAACCGGCAAATTAACGGCAGTTTGCCATCAATAACCAAAAATGTCTTCCAAGGTCAACACCTTTACCTTTCCGTACTTTTTCAAATCTTTCTCCAAGTCCAATCGTTCCTTACTAGCAACTACCGAAAGACAATTCACTTTTCCAGCTACATGCTTTTTGTGAAAATCAGCGATATCATTAAACGTTAATTTTTGGATATCGTTATAAGTTTGAATTTTGGGATCTCTTGTTTGTTCCATTCGCTCCATAGCTAAAAGCATGGCAATGTAGGAATCCTCAGTTACACGTTCTGTTTCAATTGAACTTATTACACTTGATTTTGCCAATTCAAAAACCTGTTCATTTTTAGGTAAGTTTTCAATTAACTCATTCATAGAGGAAATTGCATCGTGGAATTTATCTGATTGAGTTCCAACAAACGCCGTAAATAAGTAAGGTTTTATTGGCTTGTCTGGAGAAATAAACAAAGCAGAAGTGCTATATGCCAACGCTTTTGACTCTCTAATGGTTTGAAAAACCACGCTGCTCATATCACCTCCAAAATATTGATTAAACGCTGTAATTGTTGCCCTGTAATTCGGATTATATACTTCATCCACAGAATACCATCTTACACTCGCTTGAACTTGTGGGTAATCTACAAAGAAAACAGTGGGTTCAAGATATACTTGTTCTTTTATTTTAGGAGTGATTTCATCTTTAAATGATTTGGTCTTTTTAGCAAAAAAGACAGTCTGTTTTAAGGATTGAGTAACTTCGGCCGCTTCTAAAGTACCATAATACAAGAATTTTCTTGGACTCAACAGCAGTTGTTTATGAGTTTTATTTAAATCAGCTACTGTCAAACTTTTTAATGTGTTATTATCTAATATCACCGTGTTAGGATTTGTTTTACCATAGCGCATATACATATTTAGAGCACTATTAATTGCCTGAGCACTGGTTTTTGCATTCTCTCGATTTTTTAACGTAGTTAATTTCAATTCATCAAGAACCGACTTTTCAAAAACCGGATTAGATAGCACTTCGTTAATTAGGCTCATTGCCTCGTTATACGATTCTTTTGGACCCTGTAAAACTACAGAAGTATACTCCGGAGTAGTAAAAGTTGAAAAATTACATCCCAAAGAGAATAGCTTTTTAGATATATCCTCTTGAGATTTGGTTTTAGTACCTGACAAATATAAAATGTCTGTTAAAATATCCGTTTTTAAATCATGGCGCGTACCATAGTCAAAACGAATTTCCATTTTAAACAATCGATTTTCTGTATTTCTTACATAATACAAAGGTGAACTACCCACTTTTTGTTTCAATACAGATTCGGCTTTAAAATACACAGGAGACATTTTTTGAGCCGGTTTCGACAACCAACTTTTTACGAATTCACTCTGTTTGTCTCGGTTCAATTCAACCGGATGAATTAGTGGTTTCTCAATTTTTTCTCTTTGGGGAGTTTCGCCTTTGCGTTTGTACACTACAACTCTGTTCTTTGCCAAATACTCATTGACAAAGTCCATAATTTCTTCTTTGGTAATTTTTGACATTTCATAAAGCTCATTTGCGCTTTGCTGATAATCTATTTCATTCACAAATGATTCCATCAGAAAATAACATCTTGCAGCATTTTCCTTGTACTCTTCTATTTTGGAAATATCTTGATTCAAAATGATCGCTTTTAACATGGACTCATCGAACTCACCCTTGCCAATTTTTGCAATTTCATCTAATAACAATTGTTTCATCGAATCCAATTGTTGTCCCTCTTTGGGTGAACCAATTACCAAAAACAATGAATAATCTTTCATGGTTTCCAAACTAGTTCCAGCATTCAACACTTTTTGTTGTTTTACTAGATTTAAGTCCATCAAACCAGCTTGTGAATTATTCAACAATAAATTTACAATTTTGCCAATTCTCACTTGTTTGGAAGATGCACCCGGCAATGGATATCCAACAACCATCATTTCAGAACTTGGTCCAAATACATCAATGCTACGCTCCGCATTTCTCAAATCTTCTTCTTCAAATTTATATTGGGGCACCGGTTTAGACTTCATATACTTGAAGCTCTCATAAACTTGTTTCGCTACTGAATCAGGATTAAAATCCCCCGACATTATCACGGCCATATTATTAGGAACATAATACGTGTTATAGTATTCTCGAATGGCTTTTAAAGATGGGTTTTTCAAATGCTCAATAGTACCAATGGTGGTCTGCTTCCCATAATTATGCTTTTTAAACATTTCAGCAAACAATTGTTCCCAAACTTGGCTCATATCTCTATCAATAGAAATGTTCTTTTCTTCATAAACTGCTTCTAATTCTGTGTGAAATAATCTAAACACAGGATTCCGATATCTCTCTGATTCAAAAGCCAGCCATTGTGAAATACCATTACTAGGAATATCATTGATATATACGGTCATGTCGTTTGACGTAAATGCGTTAGTTCCTTTTGCTCCCATAGCTTGACACATTTTATCAAATTCGTTGGCAATAGAATACTTAGCTGCCAATTGACTTACACTATCAATCTGACGATAAATTTCTTTCCTAACTTCTTCTTGGGATGTTGAATTATACTTTTCGTAGAGGTTATCGATTTGCTTCAATAAAGGTTCTTCTTTCTCCCAATCAGAGGTACCATATTTATCGGTTCCCTTAAATAACATATGCTCCAAATAGTGAGCAAGACCTGTATTGGTGCTTGGGTCATTTTTTGAACCCGTTTTTACAGCAACCATGGTATATACTCGAGAAGTAGCTGAATTCGTGGAAGTTATTAAAGTTAACCCATTGTCAAATGTATAATAACGAGTATTCAAAGGATCGTTAATGTATTTTCTAACTGTCCAATGTTCTGACTTCGTATCAGAAAATCCACTTACTCGATTCTGGGCTTGGGTATTCCAAAACAGAAGACCCACTAATAAAAAAGCTAATATTTTTTTCATATTTTTAATCAAAAAGGATAATCTATAAAATTATTGGTTCATAATTTCAATAGAAACATAGGTTGCAAATGTAATTGAAAGAATTAAAAGTATCTTCGCAATCCAATGTCCAGCAGACGTGTTTTTCCGAAGTTCCATCGAGTATATTTATCGACTGGGAGCAACCAAGGCAAATCAATTTCCAATTTAAGCAAGGCAATTCAACTAATTGAAAAGGAAATTGGAAGAGTAGTAAGGACTTCTTCCATTTACAGAACTGCAGCATGGGGAAAAACTGACCAGCCTGATTTTGTTAATCAATGTTTATTGGTACACTCTGTTTTCAGTCCAATAATGATTCTCAAAAAACTTAACCACATTGAAAAACAAATTGGCCGAGTGCGCATCGAAAAATGGGGCCCAAGAATTATTGACATCGATATATTGTTTTATGACCAAAAGGTATTTCAAACAGAATCATTACAAATTCCTCATCCTGAAATTCACAATCGAATGTTTGTACTAAAACCGCTAAATGAGATCGCAGCCAATTTTAAACATCCCCTGATTAACAAAACAATAAAAAATCTCGAGAAAAATACAAACGATTCCCTAGAGGTACTGCGAATATGAAAAATATAGACGTAACCGAACCCCATAACACCAATTCTAATCGTGTTTTAATAGAAACTATTTACGATGGATTTTCAGTAATTCCTGAAGTTAAATGGATGATTCTTTTCATAAGTTCCTTTAAAAATTACAACCCTTCAGATAACACAATTTTTGACCTTTCAAATTACTTTTCCAACCTCTTTACTTCTTCCCAATTCAAAAATTCCAATCAATATAAAATTGCAACCGCTAACTCCATCCAATCGTTAATTATTCCTTTGGTGAAAGGAAGTAAAGATGATATTTGGAAACAAAAACGCATCAGTTACGATCATAATTGGATTAAAGAACACAAAAACGCACTGCAAACTGCTTATGGTAAATCGCCATTTTTTGAATATTACGATTACAAATTATTTGGCATACTGGATTCTAGACCAGAATATTTGTGGGAATTAAACCAGAAAATCATGAATATGATTTCCCCCTATTTGGGTTTAACTATTACCTTTTTTACCCATTCGAACAGCCTTTCCAAAGATATCAACTACTTTGAAGGATCAAAGAGTCCATCCGATTTAGAAATATCCGCTTCTTTAAATCCTATAAATGAACCAACAATCATACCCTTTCCACATTTACCAATATCTATGGAAATACCAGAATACACTCAAGTTTTTGATGTGAAATTCGGTTTTCAACCCGAAGTCAGTATATTGGATTTACTATTCAACCTTGGACCACTTTCTACTGAGTATTTTAAAAATCTGTAATTTTGTTCACTTATAAATAATTAAATATGTCAATCATAAAAAAACTAGCTGGACAAACAGCCATATATGGTTTAAGCACAATGGTTGGCAGATTTATTAATTATTTGTTGGTACCCTTGTACACGGCAAAACTGGATCATGTTTCTGACTACGGAGTGGTAGGGGTCATGTTTAGTTATGCCAGTTTCTTTGCCATTATTTTCGCATTAGGATTCGAAACTGCCTTTTTTCATTTTGCACAAAAGGATCAATTTCAAAAGGAAAAAGTGTTTTCAACAGCTAGTATAGGATTGCTTTTTAGTGGTTTGCTTTTCTCTTTGGTTGCTTATTTATTTGCATCACCCATAATGAATTGGGTTGGATACCCAAATCATCCCGAATATGCCATTTATTTTACGCTAATTTTGGCATCCGATGCAGTAACTGCTATTGGATTTGCTTGGTTGAGAAATGCACAGAAACCTTGGAATTTTGCTGCCGTAAGACTTGCTAACATCTTTATAAATGTAGGAGCAAATTTATTCTTTTTGATAGTTTGTCCGTGGTTATACTCACTAGGATATTCCCATTCCTTACTAGATTCTATCATGAGTACCAATCAGGTTACTTGGATCTTTGTTTCCAATTTAATCGCCTCGTTAACTACATTTCCTTTTCTACTAAATACTTGGAGAAACTTAAAATTTGGCTTTGATTTTTCCTTATTTAAACGAATGATTCAATACTCATATCCATTAATTTTCATAGGATTAGCGGGAATGATAAATGAAACTTTCGATCGAATTCTTATCAAAAAATTAATGCCCTCAAATACTGCAGATTATCATGCGAGTATCTACAATGCATTTTATAAGTTGAGTTTAATATTAACTCTATTTGTGCAGGCATTTAGATTTGCTGTTGAACCGTACTTCTTTCAACAAAGTAAATCTATGGACGCAAAACATCAACATGCCTACATCATGAAATGGTTTGTTTATGCAGTTACTACGATTTTTTTAGCGACATTGTTAATATTACCTTGGATTGCACCACTTTTGATTCGAAATCCCGATTATTTCAAACATCCTTATGGAATGAAAATTGTGCCTATCCTTCTCGTGGCAAATATGATGTTAGGTATATATTACACACTTTCAGTTTGGTATAAAGTCTCAGGACAAACTAAAATTGGAGCTTTGCCTGCTTTTGCGGGAGCCATAATTACCGTAACTCTTAACTTAATATTTATTCCAAAATTCGGAATTTTAGCTTCGGCATTTACCACTATGATCTCGTACGGAAGTATGGTCATTTTCGGCTATTTATTATCCAAAAAGTATTATCCTATACCATTTGAATATTCAAGAATTTTGGGCGCCCTTTTTGTCTCTTTATTGATTTCTTGGGGGATGTTAAACTTACCGGAATCTAGTATTGGCTTTTTAGTAAAATTGAGTTTATTCGTATTATTTGTAGCTGGTATATTTTGGATTGAACATAAAACACAACATCATGCTGAACATAAAAATAATTAATAAATCTACAAACCCTCTTCCTCAATATCAAACCGAAGAAAGTGCTGGAATGGATTTGCATGCCAATTTGAATGAAATTGTAGTTTTAAATCCAGGCGAACGCAAACTGATACCAACTGGATTATTCATAGAACTTCCAAAGGGATATGAGGCACAAGTTCGACCCAGAAGTGGATTAGCACTTAAACATGGAATAACCGTTTTAAATTCACCTGGAACTATCGATTCGGATTACAGAGGCGAAATTCAAGTACTTCTCATTAATCAAGGACAACTACCCTTCGAGATTCAACACGGCGAACGCATTGCCCAAATGGTCATAGCGCAGCACGAGCGAGTTTCTTGGATTCCTTCTCATGCTTTGAACGACACCCAACGCGGTGAGGGTGGATATGGTAGCAGTGGCAAATAAAAACTACCACTCACAAAGGGCTTAACTTTGGCATCATGTTTTTTTCATAAACAATGCCGTTATTTGCATTTTTTAAAAATCACCGATTATGAATCTAATTATCCCGATGGCAGGAATGGGCAAAAGAATGCGCCCTCATACATTAACCACTCCAAAACCTTTAATTAAAGTAGCAGGTAAATCAATTGTACATTGGTTAATTGAAGATATTGCTGCTGTTTGTGGTGAAACCATTGAAGAGATAGGTTTTGTAATTGGCCGTTTTGGCGAAGAAACGGAAAAAGAATTAATCGAAATTGCAGCAAGTGTTGGTGCAACTGGAAGAATTTTTTATCAAGACGTGGCTGAGGGAACAGGTCACGCCATACTATGCGCTAAAGAGTGCTTAAAAGGAGAGGTAATTGTGGCTTTTGCCGATACTTTATTCCGTACCGATTTCAACTTAGACAAATCCAAAGACGGAGTAATTTGGGTTCATAAGGTTGCTAATCCTAGTTCGTTCGGTGTTGTTAAATACGACGAAAATAATATTATCACTGATTTTGTAGAAAAACCTCAAGAATTTGTTTCTGATTTAGCCATAATCGGAATTTACTATTTCAAGAGTGGGGAAACTCTCCATTCTGAATTACAATACTTAATCGATAATGATTTAAGAGAAAAAGGAGAATACCAATTAACCAACGCCATGGAAAACATGAAAAACAAAGGTATGACTTTTGTTCCTGGTGCAGTACAAGAATGGTTAGATTGTGGTAACTACAGTGCTACCGTTTATACCAATCAGCGTGTTTTGGCAAACAAAGCCCCTTTGTTTAAAATTGAATCGAATCGATTCGACTCAAGTGTTAAAATTCATGAACCTTGTTTTATTGCTGAAGGCGTTCAACTAAAAAATTGCGAAATTGGTCCTTTTGTGAGCATTGGAACTAGTTCTAAAGCAGAAAATTGCGTAATTCGCAATACCATCATTGGTGAACAGTGTAAATTAATTGATTTTACCTGTGAAAATTCCATGATTGGTAACTTCGTATGCATGAACGGAAATCCAAAAGAATACAGCATCGGCGATTACAGCGTAATCGATTAATCCGATTATTCTGTATAAGCAGTTTCCTATCCTGCTCACTATTTCTTTGTGCACAAGCACAAAACACTGCAAATTTTCCAACCATTAAAGAATCGCCTACAGAGAGAATTCATTCACTTGAAGTTTCACAAGTAAATGGATTGTCTGAAAAGACTATTCCTGAATACATTGAACTTCTGGCATTTTCTGAAACCCAAGAATTGGCAAATTTTCGTCTTGCCAATTTATATGCAAATTTAGATAATTGGCCAAAAGCTGAAATATATGCCAAAGCAGCATGTGAACTAAACCCTAACAATTCTGACTACGACTTTTTATACCTTCGAATTCTTGAAAAACAATTTCAATACGACCGAGCTTGGAAGATTCATCAAAAGTTAATTGCGAAACAGCCTCGATACATTTCTAGGTATTATGATGCCATTTCAAACTGTATTAAACGAGAACACTATTTGGATGCGCTACAATTAATAACTCAATACCAATTTCATTTTGGATTAAATGAATATGCACACCGAATTCGAACACAATGTTATTTGTTTCTTGATCCACATTATCCTCAACAGCATTATTTGGATTCTCTATTAATCCAAAATGAACAATATCTGCTTACAAAACCGAAAGAATTCACTCCTTGGGTTGCATTTCAAATTAATCAGCTGCAAAAGAAAGCGGGCGAATCAGAATCAAAAAGTTTGATAGTAGCGTTTTATAACAAAATGTATGTACTACAGCAGTACGATTCTGGAATTTTGCAGGAACTAGATAAACTCACCTACGAATTTCCTGTTCTTAGATCCACAAACGTAAAAATGAACATCGTTGAGTCGCTTTTTCAATTAAGTCAATTGAACAAAGAACTTCAAACACCTACTATTTTTAAAGATTTTGAAGATCAAATTGCGGATACAAGCCATTCATTGACTGACTTAGATAGTTTGTACACCGTGCTATTTAAAAAATTAGATTTCGGTTATAAATCTGAAGCAATGGTATTATTGGGGAACCAATATTTTATCCGTGGGCAATTTGATAAAGCGCTTAAGTGTTTTAACTATTGGCGTGAGAATGAGCCGAAACAATCTCCATTTTTTTCCGAACAAACATCCCCAGAAACCCTAAATACAAATGCAATTATTCCAGGTAATAAAGAGTCCAAAGAATCTTTAAGTCGTATCGATAAAATAAAAAACGACCTTTTATCCATTCAAAATAGATATATCATTAGCCTCTACAAAATGGGAAAAATCTCTGAATTACGGGCATCAATAGAATGGTACGAGGAGAACTTTCCTTTTGTAATTGACGATGCAACCATTTTAATCAAAATTTTAGATAATCAATTAAATAAAAACTGGGTTGATCCCGTTACATTATGGGGCCAGATTAAAATGGGATCACCAATTTTGGACGAAACCTATTTTGCACAAATTGATTTAGAATTACATACACCCAATCAAATTGAAACATTTAAGAAAACTCCATTGCAAAATTGTGTAATTCAATGGCAGAATCAAGGTAAAATCCATCCAACACTGGCACGAGATTTGATAATTCAGATATATCAATCCCGCCAAATAAATAATAAATAAATCTATGAAAACTCAATTTACAATAGCTCTATTATACACTCTTTTAATTCACGGAACTTTAATTGCTCAAGATTCAGATGTCAATGTCAAATCTAATCAAATCACTGTCTGGGATGATCCTGTGGTAGAACCGCTGAATTGGGAGTACTATACAGCTAAATATGACTTTAATGCCGAATTAGGAAATCCAATGGAAAAAGGTGCTGAGGAAGTTGCAGGTACATTATCCATACGATTGAGAAAAGATAGTCTCATGTGGTTTACGGTATCAGCCAGCATTGGAATTCAGGTAATGAAAGGTATTATCCGGAAGGATAGCGCTTTTATTCTAGATAATTTCAACAAGAAGGCATACATACTCGCAATTGAGGACCTAAGTCAAATCAACGATCTTCCTGCAAATCTTACTACCATTCAGCGGATATTTACTGGAGAGCTTTTAACCAATAAGCTACTAAGAGATCAAAACAGTGACTATGCGAAATCTAATTTAGAAAGTGAATGCTTTACAGGTGCAGAAAGTACATTTAAAAACTACATTGTGGCTTTAAAAGAGCAACAAGTATCAAAGTTTCAATTTAGAGAACCTACCCGTAATGCTACTTTGGATGTGTATTTTCCTGTTAGAACTACTTCAGATTCAGGTAAACACCCAGAAGAAATTTCCATTGAAGCAAAAAGTGACCTCTCTAAAGTACGCTTGAATTTATCGTTAAAAACAGCTCGATTTGATTTTATACCTTCGTATCCATTTTTCATTCCAAAAGATTACGAGCGTGTTGATGTCAAAAAGCCATAATTATTCATTATCTGTCTTCTTGTTTTTGGGGATGGCTGTACTGCCGTTGTCTCTAAATTCTCAGAACTCTAGAAAGGCTTTAGAGCAAAAACGTCTACGCGTACAAAGAGAAATTGCAGAAAGTCAAAAAATCCTGCAAAATACCCAAAAGGAAAAGAGTGAAACCTTAAGTCAATTAAGTACATTAAAACGAATTATTGAACAGCGTGCAGAGTTAATCGACAATCTGCAACAAGATTTGCTTCAAACTGACAATGAGATACAGCGTCAGACCATACAATTACAAATTTTACAACAACAATTTGAAGCTGAAAAACTACAACTTCATCAAACGGTAAAGAAAGCCTATAAAACTAGGAAATCAGGCCAGGAACTTGCTTTTGTGTTTTCATCAAACAACATGAAACAGGCATTCCGGAGATGGAAATACTTAAAAAAAGTATCTGAACACCGCAATAATCAAGTTGAGAATTTGAAAGCTCAGGCCTTTGCTGTAGAGCTTGCATTAAAGAATTTGGGCGTAGTTAAGTTCAGAAAAAAAATCCTTATATCTACGAAAGAGTCTGAAAAGAAACAACTCGAAGTTGATAAAAACACCAAGCAGGTATTGGTAAATAATTTGTCGAAAAAAGAAAAAGAATTGGCTGAAAAAATACGACAAAAAGAACGTCAAATGGCTAAGTTGAATGCAGCTATTTCTAGAGCCATTGCACGTGAAATTGAAGCTGAACGAAAAAGAAAAGAACGTTTGGAGGCTCGACAAGCAAGAAATAATTCTAAAAAATCCAGTGGAAAATCTTCTACAACTACAGCAAAAAGTTCTGAAGAGAGGTCCAATTCCATGACACCAGAATCAAGAGCCTTGAGTGAATCTTTTTCATCCAACCGAGGAATCCTACCTTGGCCAGTAGAACGAGGATATATTACACAAACATTTGGTGTACATCCACATCCAGAATTTAAAAATATTACACTACAAAATAACGGCATCGATATTGCCACATCCAAAGGATCAAGTGCAAAAAGTGTATTTAAAGGAACAGTAAGTGCTATTCTATCCATACCAGGAGAAGGCCAAGCCGTTTTAGTAAATCATGGTGAGTACTTCACTGTTTACAGTCGACTTGAAGAAGTTTACGTTCAAAAAGGAGAACAAATTTCTACCGGTACTTCCTTGGGTAAAGTGATGCAAGATGAAGAGGGAAAGTACACGCTTCAATTCCAATTATGGGAAGGTCAAGAGAAACAAAACCCACAATCCTGGTTGAAGAGAAGATAATTTAGTAGTAATATTGTTGTTTATTTAAACAAATTAGTTTTTAATAGACATGAAGATTGCGGTAATTGGTTCTGGTGTAATGGGTTCAGGTATTGCTATTAGCAGTATTTTAAAAGGATATTCAACATTGGTTTACGACATTCATGAAAACCAACTAGAAAAATCCAAGAATTACATTCAAAAACAATTAGATCAAAGCACTGAAAAAGGCCGCATAACTAATGAACAGAAAATTGAAGCCCTATCGAAACTTGAATTTAGCTCAGATTTTGATGCTTTAAGGGCTGACTTTATTATTGAAGCCATACTTGAACAACTACCCTTAAAAAGGGAATTGTTTCAAAAGCTAGAATCCATTAATTCGAGCGAATGTATTTTCGCGACAAATACGTCTTCCATTCCAATTACACAAATTGCCTCTGGATTATTACATCCTGAAAGAGTTGTAGGTGTACATTTTTTCAATCCCGCCCACATCATGAAGCTAGTTGAAATTATTTCTGGTGCCGCAACCAGCAATGAAATCGCTGAGAAAGCATATAAATGGGCAGAATCCTTAGGAAAAACTGTAGTATATGCAAAAGATGCTCCCGGTTTTATCGTTAATAGAGTAGCTCGTCATTATTATGTTGAAAGTTTAAAAATGATGGAAGAAGGAGTAGCCGATTTTCAGCAAATAGATCAATTGCTTGAATCTACAGGGTTTAAAATGGGTCCCTTTAAACTAATGGATTTAATTGGTGTTGACACCAATTATTCGGTAACTAAATCTATGTTTGAACAATTTAGTTTTGATTCAAAATTCCGACCATCTCGAATCCAAAAGCAAAAAGTAGACGCTGGGTTTCATGGACAAAAAACAGGGAAAGGTTTTTACACGTATGAAAAAAAGTAAGGAAACGATTGTGGTCCTCCAAAAGGTTAAATGGTTAATTGTAATTTCCATTGTTTTTTCTGGATTCCAGTTTTCTTCGTGTAAAGATTCCAATACGGTTACTGAGAACATCCCCAAAGGTCTAGTAAATCTCACTTTGGATTTGAACTTACCATCATACCAACATTTACAACAAGTTGGTACTCATGCATACGTAACGGGTGGAGTTAAAGGTGTACTCATTATTCACGATTACGACGATACTTGGTACGCTTTTGAACGTGCCTGTGCTTTTGAACCTACAAAAACTTGTTCTAATATCTGGGTAGATTCTATTAATATTCAACTCATGTGCGGAACTTATTCTGGAACTACATTCCAATCCTGTTGTGAGAGTAAATATATGTATTCTGGGTTTCCATTGAAAGGACCAGCTGCCGGACGTTTAGCTCAATATTACATCTCTCGTAATAACAATATTCTTCAGGTCTATAATTAATTTTTTTAACTTTATAGTTTCGAGCGTCTGATCTCGGAATTATGAGTAACAAGAATTTGTATTTTCCAAGTGTAAAATTTTCTAAAAAACTTTTTTTTCAGGATGAGTTTGTTATATTTGTCGTTCACTAATTCTACCAACTATCATAAAATTCGGACAAAATATGATGAAAAACTACATTAAAGCTTCATTAATAGCAACCGCCTCAATCCTTTCTTTCGGGGATGGAATGGCTCAATCTCCAGGTACCCATGGCATAGAGGTTCACGGTGGTATCCGCGAATACATCGGAGATATGGGTTCCAGTTTGATGTTCGCTCGTGCACCTAAATATCAAGGTGGAGGATTGGCATTCACTTATTACATCAGTCCTAGCATTGACGCTGTTGCCAATATCTCATTTGGAGAAGTAGGTTTCAGCCAAAATATAGACAGTTTTGTTAAAGAACGTGATATCGTTTGGAGAAGTTTCAGAGCTCAAACTGGTGATTTCACCCTAGGTGCTCGTTACAAATTAAACAACAACGTAATCCTATCTGAAGATTCTAAGTTTGCTCCATACCTTTATGGTGGTTTAACTGGATACTATGTTCATTCTACCATTAAATGGGGGCCTCACCCTTATACAGCTGCTAATCGTCCTGATCAATGGGGCAACGAACACTTAGTTCAAAATAGCATTACCGATATGGGTGCTGCTGTTCAAGGTGGATTAGGCTTTAAATTATATCTTACAGACGCACTCGCTCTTAACTGGTCTTACACCTTAACTTATACATTCAACGACCGTTGGGATGGCGCTAATGAAGCTGATCCAAATCCAGATAAACCTCTAGTACATAAATTATATCGTTCAAATGACGCTTGGGGTTTCCATGCAATCGGTTTGTCTTATGCATTAGGCGAAGGTATGGGAAGCGGTCCTAAGAAGATGAAAGACTCTGATGAAGATGGTGTTCCTAACAAATACGATAAATGTAAAGATACCGATCCTAAGTACAGAAAATTTGTTGACAACGTAGGTTGCCCTGCTGATTCTGATGGTGATGGTGTATTAGATGCAGACGACGAATGTCCAGATGTTAAAGGTACACTAGAAATGAATGGATGTCCTGATTCTGATGGTGATGGTGTTGCTGACAAAAACGATGCTTGTCCTAAAGAAAAAGGTTTACCTAATTTGAAAGGTTGTCCTGATTCAGATAATGATGGTATTTCCGATAAAGAAGACCGTTGTCCAAATAACGCTGGTACCGCTGCGCTAAAAGGTTGTCCTGATGGTGATTCTGATGGAGTTGCTGATATCGATGATAAATGCCCAACTAAACCAGGTAGCAAAGATTTTGAAGGTTGCCCTGATTCTGATGGTGATGGTGTTTTCGACAATACAGATAAATGTCCAGATAAAGCAGGAACTGCACAATCTAAAGGCTGTCCTGTAATTGCCCCTGCTGTTGTTCAAAAGGCTAAATTGGCTGCGAACGGAATCAACTTTGAAACTGGTAACGCTAAAATATTGGCTGCTTCGAATAAAAACTTAGATCAGTTAGTGGATATCATGAATGAGTTCCCCGAAGTTGTAGCTGAAATAGAAGGTCATACTGATAATCAAGGTGATGCTTCTGCAAACAAAAAGCTAAGTCAAGATCGCGCTGATGCTGTGAAAGCTTACTTAGTAGGTAAAGGCATTAAAGCAGATCGTTTGAAATCTATTGGATATGGTCAAGAAATTCCAGTAGCTGATAACAAAACTGATGCTGGACGTAAGAAAAACCGTCGCGTAGAATTCAAATTGAATTACTAAAACAACAACATACAACAACTAAACCAAACAATAAAGGGAGGGAGTTTTATCAACTCCCTCTTTTTTTGTGTGTGATTGTAACTAAAACTTCATGTAACTTCTATTTTTTGTACCTTTGGATCCATGGAAAATGCTCCATTTATTCATCCAACAGCTGTTATCGACCTTGGTTGTAAAATAGGAAATGGCACCAAAATTTGGCATTTTTCGCATGTTATGTCAAAAGCAGAAATTGGCCAAAATTGCAATATTGGTCAAAACGTTTACGTTGATAACCATTCTCGAATTGGAAATAATGTAAAAATCCAAAACAATGTTAGTGTTTATTCCCATGTTCATATCGATGATGACTGCTTTTTGGGTCCAAGTATGGTTTTTACCAATGTGGTTAATCCCCGGGCATTTATTGAGCGAAAACATGAATTTCGCAACACAGTGATTCAAAGAGGAGCCACCATTGGAGCGAATGCAACTATTTTATGTGGGATTACATTGGGTTCATATTGCATGATTGGTGCAGGTGCTGTAGTTACAAAAAATATACCGGATTTTGCATTGGTAATAGGAAATCCTTCTCGACAATTAGGATGGGTCAGCCGTAATGGTCATAGGCTGAATTTTCAAGATATTCCCAAATCTGATTTATTGCAGGAACCGTATCCAAATGCTCAAATTGCTTATTGCCCAGAAACTCTGGAGAAATATATTTTATCTAACAACACCGTGATATTATTAAATCATCTTATTTAATAACATGACATCCCAAATTAAATGAAAAATCAAATTATAGTAACTGGTGGATTAGGATTTATTGGATCTCATACTGCTGTTTGTCTTCATGAAGCTGGATTTGAACCCATCATTATTGACAATCTTAGTAATAGCAAAATTGATGCTTTAAAAGGAATTTCTGACTTGATCGGATATACACCCATATTCATTGAAGGAGATGTAAATCATACGGAATTATTAACTCAAATTATTCAGCAATACCAACCGGCTGCAATTATTCATTTTGCAGCATTTAAAGCCGTAGGAGAAAGTGTTGAAAAGCCTTTGATGTACTATCAAAATAACGTTGGTGGTTTGATGTCGTTATTAGCAGCAATGAAAGAAACGGGTCTCAACAATGTCGTTTTCAGTAGTAGTTGCACTGTGTATGGAGAACCAGCAGAAATTCCAGTAAAAGAAACCACCATCACTAAGCCTGCCGAATCACCCTATGGTGCAACTAAACAAATGGGTGAAATTATTTTGCGAGACAATTCAAATTGGTTAAATACCCAATGTTTAAGATACTTCAATCCCATTGGCGCTCATCCATCGGGCTTAATCGGTGAATTACCTTTAGGAGTACCGAATAATTTGATACCTTATTTAACACAAACTGTTGCAGGTATAAGAAATTCACTAACGGTATATGGAAGTGATTATTCAACTCCCGACGGAACATGTATTCGCGATTATATCCATGTAATGGATTTAGCTGAAGCTCATGTTTGTGCGGTTAAGCGATTAATCGAAAATAAGCAAAATGAAGCTTTTGAAGTATTTAATATTGGCACAGGAACCGGAAGTAGTGTACTCGAAGTAATTCAAACTTTCGAGCGTGTAAACCAAGTTGCGGTACCACATACAATTGGGCCACGCAGAGCAGGTGATGTTGTTCAAGTATGGGCAGAAACTACCAAAGTAGAAAGCATTTTAGGTTGGAAAGCAAAAAGAGATTTAGCTAAAATGCTTAAAGATGCATGGAACTGGCAAAAAAAACTTAGCTAATTGGCTTTTTTACGCTTTCTCTCTTTTCGAATTGATTTTTAAACCAATTTAAGAACAGAATAAATAGCGTTAAAATGCCGATTACACCTTCATCACCAAGGTAGTAATACACTGTTTTGGTTTCATTAGCATATATCGTTTGTTGGAGACAAACTTTTTCATACCAAGACGAAGATTGAACGGTGGTTCCTAATGGATTGATAAATCCACTTGTACCAGTATTTGCTGATCGTGCAACCCATTTTCTGTATTCAATAGCTCTCAATTTGGCATAGGAGAAATGCTGTTGATAACCTGCCGTTTGATTCCACCAGGCATCATTTGTAACAATAGATAGCCATTGAGCTCCATTTCGAATATACTCACCTACATATTCGCCGTAAATACTTTCATAACAAATAATAGGGGCTGTTTTTGTTTGAAATTTACCTCCTAATGCAAATGCCGACTCGGAAACTCCCAAACTACCAGTAGAGCTATTCTCATCTAATGAAATAGCCAAATTTTCAAGAAACGGAATCGTTTGAATAAAGGGCATTTGTTCTGTTCCTGGTACCAACTTACTCTTATGATATATCTGAATTGGTTGATCTTTTGACAAGTATAATGCTGAATTATACAGATTATACCATAGATTCTCATCATATTGGCTTTTGCGAGCCGAACGATTGGGTTTCGTGTTGCTTTGATAATATTCAATCCCGTTAACCCCAGTAAGTAAATTCAGATTCGGATAAGCTCGAAATAAATCATTTTTAATGACTTGAATTTGAGGATCAGCATCTGGATTTTTCATGTCAATATTTGAAACTAAAGATGTTTCCGGCCAAATCAACCAATCAGTAGATGTATCTACAACTTGACTGGAAATTTGCAACATTTCTCGTTCCAAATCCAATGGGTTTCTAACAAATTTCTCTGTCCATGGATCAAAAGATGGCTGCAATACTGCAACTTGTATTGAATTCCCTTGTTGAATTTGATTACTTCGTACCCATTTGATCATTAATGAAGCCAAAACCGGTAAAATCAACGCCACAATTAATGATACATTCATCCAATTCAATTTGTGTTTCTGTTCTGTTTCGGGGGACGTAAATACGTTAAAATAAACCAACAGATTCACAACCAATATCCAAAAAGTTCCTCCTAAAGTTCCAGTAAACTCATACCACTGTACCAAGTCTACCATCCCCGAAAAACCATTCCCTAAACAAAGCCAAGGCCAAGATAAATCCCATCGATGATGACCGTATTCATAGGCCATCCAAACCACCATAAATACCGACCAACTAAATGAATTGGCGTTATTTCTACGTTTCAACCACTTTACTACACCAAATGGAATTAACATGAATAATGAATTCAGAATCAACATTGCAACAGCTCCTGGTGCACTCGCATAATAAACCCACCAGGTAGTTGTTATATTCCATCCCAAAATCGAAGCAAATAATACTCCATGGTACTTATACCACTTTTCGGCCATAAATCGATTAGATAACACCAAAAGGGGCAAAAACGACACGAACAATAAAGGCGTCAATGCCACAGGATGCCAAGCGAGAAAAAACAAAGCACTTGGAAATAGTATCCAAACCCAAGTAGGTACTTTATTTATTTTATTATACAACGATTGATTCTGATTCATATATGAGCAACAATTAACGAATAATCAACTCAAATCCATTAGATGGTTCTGGTTATATATTGAAACTTGAAAAAACCTGCTTAGTTAATCTTCTTCCGAAATTGAATCAAAATCATGACTATTGGGAGATTTCAAATCACCCTCCAAAACTACGACAAATTCTCCTTTAGGCGCATGTTGTGTAAAATGCTCAATTACCTGATTTAAAGTTCCGTTAACGGTTTCTTCAAACTTCTTGGTTAGTTCTCTAGAAACACTGACTCTTCTATTCGGTAAGCAAAATTCACTCAGAGCAAGTAGTGTTTTTAATAGCTTGTGGGGACTTTCATAAAACACAATGGTGTCAGATGACATAGCCCACTCTTTCAATTTCGTTTGACGTCCTTTTTTCTGAGGAAGAAATCCCTCATAAACGAACTTATGCAAAGGAAATCCCGATTTTATCAAAGCAGGAACAAAAGCAGTTGCACCGGGAAGCACCTCTAAAGGGATTTCATTACGTAATGCTTCTCTAACTAACAAGAAACCGGGATCCGAAATGGCAGGTGTGCCAGCATCCGAAATTTGAGCAATATTTAAACCTTCTTTGAGCTGACTAATATAATAATTCAATTTATGATGCTCATTGTGCAAATGAAAACTCTCCAAGGGCGTAGAAATTTCATAGAAATTTAATAATACCTTGCTGGTTCGGGTATCTTCGGCAAGAATCTTATCCACGCTTTTCAATACCTCGACTCCCCTAAATGTCATGTCACCAAGATTACCAATTGGCGTTGGAACAATGTATAGTTTACCTGTCAATTTATTATGTTTTAAAGTGGCTATCAAACAAAATCCCTATAACTTGTGATTATAGGGATTTGCATTTTTTTATTTTGTTGGGCAGCAATTCTTATTTCGCTACACCTACCGCTCTTTTTTCGCGGATCACTGTAATTTTGACTTGTCCGGGGTAACGCATTTCAGTCATAATTCGATTGGATAATTCGAAAGCTAAAACATCGGCTTGTTCATCATTGGTTTTTTCAGCACCCATAATAATACGAAGTTCTCTACCTGCTTGAATAGCGTAAGCCTTTTCAACTCCAGGATAACTTAATGCCATGTTTTCCATTTCTTTAATACGTTCTACATACTGTTCATCACCTCTACGAGCACCAGGTCTTGAACCACTAATCGCATCACATGCTTGTATAATAGGACTCAACAAAGATGTCATTTCAATTTCATCGTGGTGGGCTCCTACAGCGTTGCAAACTTCAGGGTGTTCTCCAAACTTTTCACACAACTTCATTCCCAACAATGCGTGAGGTGTTTCTTCATCATTATCCGGACATTTTCCGATATCATGAAGTAAACCAGCACGCTTGGCTAATTTTACGTTTAATCCCATTTCAGCAGCCATGGTTGCACACAAACGAGCAACTTCACGAGAGTGTTTTAGAAGGTTTTGTCCGTAAGAACTTCTAAAACGCATACGACCTACGTAACGAATCAATTCAGGATGTAACCCAGTTATTCCTAAATCTACCACCGTTCTTTCACCCCATTCGATGACTTCTTCTTCGATTTGTTTGCGCGTTTTTTCAACAACTTCTTCGATACGAGCTGGGTGAATTCTACCATCGCGAATTAAACGCTCCAATGAAACACGAGCAACCTCTCTTCTTATCGGGTCATAACAACTTAGAACAATAGTTTCTGGAGTATCATCAATTAAAATTTCAACACCTGTAGCTGCTTCAAATGCTTTAATATTTCTACCTTCACGACCGATAATTCTACCTTTCACATCATCCGATTCTAATGGGAAAGCTGTAACGGTATTATCGATAGCCAATTCTGCAGCTGTACGTTGAATGGTTTGAAGTACAATTCTTTTTGCTTCGCGAGTAGCACCTAATTTGGCTTCCTCGATTATGGTTTTAGCCATAGTTAATCCTTCTGTATGGGATTTCGCTTTAATGGCTTCAAGCATTTGTTCTTTAGCGTCTTGTTGAGTCAAACCTGCAATTGCTTCTAGTTTTGACAATTGCTGATCTCTAAGGGAATTTAACTCCTTTTCTTTGTTTTTATAAGACTCCATTTGGGCATCCAAACGCTGTTGTTTTGAAGCAAGTTCATCTTCTTTCTGTTTGAAATTCTTCAATTTATCATCTAAAGATTGTTCTTTTTGACGAATGCGATTTTCAGAATTAGAAATTTCTTGATTTCGTTTGTTTACTTCTTTTTCATACTCAGAGCGCAATTGCATATATTTTTCTTTTGCCTCTAGAATACGATCTTTTTTCAGGTTTTCACCTTGAGATTTGGCTTCTTCCAAAATTCGTGCTTTCTCTGAATCGAGTTGATTTTTTCTTGCGGTTACAAACACGACGTAACCCAGGCCTAAACCTGCAATTAATCCGGCAAGGATGAATACAATAATGTCCATTTTTTTACTCCATTTTATGTT
>CAYPYX010000011.1:15279-52487 GCA_964415065.1 uncultured Rhizobium sp. | reverse complement strand
ACCTGAATTCGCATAAAATTCTACAAATATGCAAAAAAGGGTCGACATGACCTCCAAATTAATTGATAATGCACAAATCATATTAACTTTGCAAGTCCATGAGTACGGTTCCAAATACGCAACAATCACAACGAAAATTATACATTGAAAGCTACGGTTGTGCCATGAATTTTGCGGATAGCGAAATTATTGCAAGCATCATGAATGAACATGGTTTTGTAAACACCACAGATGAACTCGATGCAGATGTGATTTTTCTGAATACCTGTGCTATTCGTGATAACGCAGAAAACCGTATTCGTGAACGACTCAAGCATCTTAGAAACAATAAAAAATCGAATAATGATTTGATTATTGGCGTTTTGGGATGTATGGCTGAACGTTTAAAAAGCAAGCTTCTTGAAGAAGAAAAGCTAGTAGATGTAGTAGCTGGACCCGATTCCTACAGAGAATTACCCAAGTTGGTAGCAGAAGTTGATCAAGGTGGAAGAGCAATCAATGTTCTTTTGTCAAGAGAAGAAACTTATGGCGATCTAAACCCAGTTCGATTAAACTCAAATGGAATTAGTGCTTTTGTTAGCATTATGCGTGGCTGTGATAACATGTGTAGCTTTTGCGTAGTACCATTTACCCGCGGTAGAGAAAGAAGTCGCGATCCGAAAAGCATATTAAATGAAGCTATCGAATTACAACAAAAAGGTTTCAAGGAAATTACACTGCTAGGTCAGAACGTTGACAGTTATTTGTGGTTTGGCGGGGGACCCAAAAAAGAGTTTAAATCTCTCACTACCGAAGAACAACAAAACTCAGTTGATTTTGCTGATTTACTTGAGATGGTTGCAACTGCAGTTCCCAAAATGAGAATTCGATATTCAACCAGTCATCCCCGTGATATTACAGAAAAAGTGGTCCTTACCATGGCCAAGTTTAAAAACATATGTAATTATATCCATTTGCCAGCCCAATCTGGAAATACTCGAGTTCTTGAAGTCATGAGTAGGAACTATTCGCGTGAATGGTATATGGATAAAATCACGATGATTCGAAACATTATTCCAGATTGTGGTATTTCTTGCGATATCATAGCAGGATTCTGCACAGAAACAGAAGAGGAACACAAGGACACTTTATCACTTATTGAATGGTCGCAATTTGATTTCAGCTATATGTATAAGTATAGTGAAAGACCTGGAACACCTGCTGCTAAAAAATTCACCGACGATATTCCTGAGGATGTTAAAAGCAGAAGGTTGCAAGAAATTATTCTGGTTCAAAACCGCATGAGCCAATTTAAAAATGCTCAATATATTGGTAAAACAGTTCAGGTTTTAGTTGAAGGTAATAGTAAAAAAAGCGACCAAGATTGGGCGGGAAGAAATGACCAAAACGTTATGGTTGTTTTCCCAAAGGAATCCTACAAACCCGGAGACTTAGTTGAGGTACTCGTTGAGCGTTCTACTACAACCACATTAATTGGCAAAGCCATTGGCTTGACAACGCTATAATTCGTATTTCAAATAACTTTAGTTTGAATTTCTAAAATTTGCAATTTACTTACTTGTTTCGCCAATACTGAAATTAATATCTGCGCTGCTTTTCATGACTTCGGTGGGTTTTGTATTTTGCATACAACTCTTCACCTAAATGCTCACGAATTTGCGAATATTTCCCTTCTTTTGCTTTTGCAATGTCTTCTTTCATTATTTTCGGCATGTGGGGAAAATCGTGTTGAGCCGTCAACTTTAATTTTTCATATTCTAACTCAAAATCAAAAATTGAACGCATTTCCTTCGAATTCAATTTATGTTTTTTCGCATAACTTATTACTTTATTGGCTGCATTTTGCTCTGTAATAGATAAGCTATATTGATACCCTTTTAGCCACATAGGTATCCTAGTTTTACTTCCTGTTGCTTTCCAAAAAAACAATAAATTCATAGCCCTACTGAAAATTCGTAACATCTAAACAATTCAATTAATTTCTAACTAACAAAAACCGTGCTAGAAATTAAAATAGTTGAAATTTAGTAGTAACGACAAGGGAAAGAGCAAATTTCAAGAACATGAATAGAAACTAAATCTATTCAAAAATAGAAGAATCACGAAACTTGATTCAACAACTTTTAACCTCTTCGCATCCGTTTAATAATTCAATTCTATTTTCTAATTATTACCCCCTTGAAAATACATTTGCTTGATATTGAGCAACATATCAGTGGTCATGTCCTCCAAATTAAACTCAGGTTTCCAGCCCCAATGTTCTCGAGCCAAACTATCATCGATTACTGCTGGCCAAGAATTGGCAATTTGTTGTCTGTAATCAGGGGAATACTCTATTTGAAAATCGGGTAAATGTTGTTGAATGCTGGCTGCGATTTCTTCAGGGGCAAAACTCATTCCGGCTAAATTATAGCTCATGCGCATCTTTATTTGTTCTGCTGGAGCATGCATAACTTCTAATGTAGCTTTTAATGCATCAGGCATATACAACATGGGCAAGGTAGTTCCTTCACCCAAGAAACATGTGTGTTTTCCTTCTCTTAATGCATCATGATAAATAGCCACAGCATAATCCGTTGTTCCTCCACCTGGTAATGATTTATATCCAATCAACCCAGGATAACGTAGACTTCGAGTATCTACACCATAACGGTTGTAGTAATATTGAATATAAAGTTCACCCGTATATTTGGTAATACCATATACCGTTGTGGGATCCATTGGGCCGTATTGTGGTGTATCAAAACGAGGTGTATTGGGGCCAAAAGCCGCAATACTACTCGGCCAGTATACTCGCGCAATACTTTTATCTTCTTTCGCAGCATCCAATACATGAAACAATCCATCCATGTTTAATTTCCAAGCGAACTCTGGATTTCTCTCAGCAGTAGCGCTTAATAATGCGGCCAAATGATAAATATGTGTTGGTTTGTGTTTAGATAAAACCTCACCAAAACGTTTCTTATCCAAAATATCTAATTCCTCGAATGGTCCACCATCGAAAACTGGATTGTCAGCTTTTTTTAAATCAGACGCTATTACATTGGCATCGCCATATATCCCTCTTAATGATTCAACCAGTTCTGTGCCTAACTGTCCACAAGAACCAATGATTAAAATCTTTTCCGTACCCATAAGAATTTTACTGCAAAATAGGGGCTAGAAAACGGATTTTCAAAACTTATTGTAAATAAGTCGTCACCTTAAACTAAAGTTTTGCATTTTTGCCGTAGTAAATCATCCAGCATGTCGAACATTTCTTCTCCTTTAGGCTTTGCAGTTATAGGTTTTGGCCATATCGGACAAAAACATACCCAAAATATCTTAGCAAATCCAGAGGCTCATCTTGTAGGTGCATATGACTCCGATTCCTCCAAGCATGATGAAATCAATGATAAAGGCTTAAATTGCTTTAACTCCATTGAAGAGATTTTAAATCATCCTGAAGTCCAAATTATTTGTATTTGTACACCAAATGGGCTTCATTCAGAACATGCTATTGCAGCATTAAATGCTGGTAAACATGTAATAATCGAAAAGCCGATGACGCTATCTGTGGAACAGGCGAGTCAAGTCATTCAAGCTGCAGAAAATAGCCAATGTTACGTATTTTGTGTTATGCAAAACAGGTACTCACCCGTTGCAACATGGCTAAAAGAGGTAATTAATCAATCAATTCTAGGTGAAATATATTCTGTTTCTGTTCTTTGCGCTTGGAATAGAGACCAACGATACTATAAACCAAACCATTGGCATGGGACACTAATTATGGATGGTGGTCCTTTATTTACTCAATTTTCACATTTTGTCGATCTTATGTATTGGTTATTTGGTAATATTAAAATTGGCAAAACCGAATTTTATAACTTTAATCATCAAGATCTTACCGAATTTGAAGATTCAGGATTTTTCACATTCTCGTCCCCAAAAATGAAAAAAATGAGAGGTTTGTTTCAATATACAACCTCCGTTTTTAATGCCAACTTTGAATCAAGTATCCATATTATAGCCCAGAAAGGTACTATTAAGGTAGGTGGGCAATACATGAATGAAGTTCAATATTGTCAGATAGAAAATTACAATTTGCCTCAATTAGAACCAGCACCACCTCCCAACCAATATGATGGTTATCAAGGCTCAGCATCGAACCATCAGTTCGTTATCCAGAATGCCATTGACACATTAAGGGGTATTTCAACCCCCAATACCCCAGCAACTGAAGGCCGCGACGTAGTTCAAATTATTGAATCCGTATATCAAAGCAGAATTTTGTAATTTTTTTTTATTTTCCTTGGGGGATGTTTCAACTTTTGCTGTTATAGCATCGGTTAACCGAAATTTCATGAAAGAACAATTGGAATCCAACGCACTTACAAAATACGCTGCAGGTCTCATGGAGGCTGAAGAATTGCGCATTTTAGAAGAGTGGTTAAAAGAAAATCCTCAATATCTTAACACTCTAGCTCTAATTCAACAACAGGTTAGAGCTATGTCTACAGAAGTACAATTTGCCCTAAACGATTAAAACCATGAATCAAAAAAACAACCTTCCTGAATCTCTAAATGAGTTCCAAGATATTTGGGATTTAGCTAAAACATATACTCCAAAAGAAGTAATTTCCAACGATGAATCATGGGCTAAATTACAAGAGAAATTATCCAATAACACATCAAAAATTACTGCCGTATCTGAAAAACCACAATTGAAAGTAAGCTACTCAAAATGGATTTCTATTGCAGCTGCAATTACAGTTTTTGCAATTTCTGGACTATTGTTCTTCAACCAAAAAGCAGAAACATTCACCGGTGAATTTCTCACTAAAAATAACGAAGTTAAAACCATTGAACTAGAAGATGGTTCAAATATTATTCTGGCTGCCAATTCTACATTATCTTATTCGATTTCTAGCGATAAGCGCGACATAAAACTACACGGCAAAGCGCGTTTTGAAGTAGCTAAAGACCCTTCCAAACCATTTACTGTAGAATTTGATGAGTCAAAAGTTACGGTTCTGGGCACCGGGTTTGATATTACTTCTTACAACCAAAACAAACAAAACGTTTTTGTAAATCATGGAAAAGTAAAAGTTGAATCTGCTGGTGAAGAAATTATATTAACCAAAAATTTGGGTGCAACAATTCAAAATGCACATATTTCTGGATTCCAATTACCCGAAAACCCCATGGAATGGAATGAGACTTCCATTCGATTTAAAAATGCAGACTTATCCTTGGTTGTAGAAAATCTAAGCGAATTTACCGGCAAGAAATTCTCTATGGTTCCTTCTGATTCTAAAATCAAATTTAGTGGTTCGTTTGAATTTAAACAGAAACCAGAAGAAATTGCGAGTATAATTTCAAGTGCATTAAATACTCATATTACCGTACAATAATCAAGATTGTGCAATATTCTACAAGTGCCATTTGCTTATTAGTAAATGGCACTTAGTTTTTATAACTTTGTTAACATGCCGAAATTGAATCCTCGTCTTTATTTAATCTTGTTCGCAGGGTTATTATTGGGATCATTCAATACGCTTTTTTCTCACAACACTCCGATTGCATTTATTCCAAACAAAGGGCAAATTACTACTCCCGAATCAATAAATGCTCCCATAGCTTATATTAACCTACCCCTCGCTAATATTTATCTTCATCATGACGGATTGAGAATTACTGTTACTAACTCAAACGATCAACCTAATGTTCATAAATCCTTTCATTTCCAAGGAACCGACAGTCAATTTATCATTCGTAAACAAACTTTTGATCTTCGATTTTTGAATAGCAACAAACCTTCAGAAATTCAATTTTTAAATCCATTAAATCATTATTTAAATTTCTATTTATCCAGTAACCCTGATCATTGGTTCACACAAATTCGCCCTTTTGGTAGGGTTTTATTGAAAAATGTTTACCCTCGAATTGATTTTGTAATTTATACTAATCAAGAGTCTATTGAATTTGATTGGATTATACATCCAGGAGCTAATCCCAATCTTATTCAATTAAAAACAGATAATCACTGCAGCATTTCAATCAATGAAAAATCCATTTCTTTCGTAGGGGAAAATGCCAATTATCAACTTAAAGCGCCCAAAGCTTATTCCAAAATACCGTCACAATACAGCTCTGTTTCTTCAAATTCCAACCATCAAAATACTATCTCTTGTTATTATAAAAGATTAAAAAACAATACTATCGCTTTCAAATTAGGCAATTTCAACCCAACAGACACCATTGTTATAGACCCCATACTCGTTTTTAGTACATACAGTGGTTCTAGTGCCGATAATTTTGGATTCACTGCTACCTACGATACAGCAGGTTGCTTGTATGCCGGTGGAATTGCCGATGCAGAATTCAGAAAATATCCAGTAACTACAGGAGCTTTTCAAACTGTTTACGGTGGAAGTGTAAATGGATCTGAACCCGTTAATCTTCCCTGTGATATAACTATTAATAAATATTCACCTGATGGTAGCAAGCTCATTTTTGCCACTTTTCTAGGTGGAAATGACAACGAATATCCCCATAGTTTGTGCACCGATCATCAAAATAACCTATTGGTTTTCGGGTCCTCAGAGTCCAAGGATTTTCCGATACATCAAGATTCATTTATTTCAAAAACTCACTCCGGCGGTTATGACATTATTGTAACAAAATTCAATTTCGCGGGTAATCAATTGTTGGGGAGTACATTTCTAGGTGGAACTCGTGAAGACGGATTCCAGTCCAACTCAACCAGCAACAAAAGCACACTCCTTTATAACTATGCTGATAATTATAGAGGTGATATTAATGTTGATTTTGATGGAAATGTGTACCTAGCTACATGTTCAAGAAACACTTCTTTTTCTTGGCTAAAATCGGGATTCCAAACAACAAATGCTGGTAGAACAGACGCACTAGTTATTGCACTTTCTCCTAATTTAAGCAAACTAAGATGGGCTTCATTTTTTGGGGGATCTGCAGATGATGCCGCTTATTCATGTCGTTTCGATGATAGCGGTAATCTTTTTATCGGTGGAGGAACTAACTCAAATAACTTCCCTATCATAAACCCTGATTCTGCATTCAATGGAAAATCCAACGGAGATATAGATGGTTTTATCCTCAAATTAAATAAAGATAATGGCAATTATAAAGCGGGTACGCATTGGGGTACTGACGTCTACGACCAAATTTATTTTATTGATCTAGATCCCGATAATAACGTTTATTTTACAGGCCAAACAGAAGGTCTCGTTAGTAGAACCTCAAATACTTACGGACAAGATAATGCTCCACAATTTATTGGTAAGCTCGACAATAACCTAAAAAAACTTGAATTTATCACCACTTTCGGTACTCCATTTCGCTTTTCCGCCAATTTGAGTCCTTCCGCTTTCATGGTAGATGATTGCTACAACATCTATTTTTCCGGTTGGGGATCATTTGTCGGGGTGGGAAACATTGGAACTACTATAGATTTAGAAACCACTCCTGATGCACACCAGTTAACAACAGATGGTGATGATTTCTATTTACTTGCACTAAATCGTGATGCGAACGCGCTACAATATGCTTCTTTTTTTGGGGGAAATCAGAGCGCAGATCATGTAGACGGGGGTACTTCTAGGTTTGATAAACGGGGAATTGTGTATCAATCAGTTTGTGCTTCTTGTCCCGAAAACCCTCCTGGACTTAATGACTTTCCAACCACTTCCAACGCGGTTTTCCAAAATAATGTAAGTGTAAGATGTTCTAATGCCAGTTTCAAATTAGATTTCAGACTTGGATATTCTGTAGACGCAGCTTTCAGCACTACTCCAACTATTTGCTTAAAACAAATAAGTGCTTTTAATCCACTAAATAGATATAATGCTGTTTACCATTGGGATTTTGGAGATGGTGATACTTCTAACCTTTTTAATCCGATTCATATTTACCAAAAGACGGGGAAATACAGAGTTACTTTGACCGTTACGGATCCAAATAGTTGTAATATTTCCGCAAAATTTACTCGCGAAATTAACGTAATTGAATCGCCTGAAGGAAAATTCACGGCAGAAATAAGTTCCTGTATTTCTGGCATACAGTTTACTGCAACCGCGAATCAATTTGATTCCATTTTCTGGGATCTAGGCGATGGAACTCCTATAATAATTAATGAAAACCCTATCTCTCACGAATATCCGACTGGACAAGTTTTTACATGTACTGCGATATTTAAAAATTCAAAGACGGGGTGTAAGGATACATTCAATTTAGTGTTAAACGATACATCTTTTAAACCACTTGAATTAAAAATAGCCAATGTATTTACTCCCAATAGCGATGGTCTAAATGATTGTTTTAAAATTTACGGTTTGAGTAACAAGTGCGATAAGTTCGAACTGCGAATTTATAACCGCTGGGGCGAGAGGATATTTTATACAAATGATGCAACAGAATGTTGGAACGGAAGAATTGACAACAGCGGCCCAAAAGCGCCATCTGGAACTTACTTTTATATCTTAGATATAATCGAGTCAGCCAATCCTTCCTATCCTAAAAAACTCAACGGTAGCGTTAATGTGATTAATTAATCTTCGCAATTAATCCTTGCAACACTTTACCTGGCCCTAACTCAGTAAACTCTTCAGCTCCATCATTCTTCATATTTCTAACGGATTGAGTCCATTTTACTGGCGCGGTTAATTGAGCCACTAAATTCTTTTTTATTGCTTCGGGATGAATTTCAGCGGTAGCGGAAACATTTTGATAAATCGGACAAATGGGTTCGTTAAAGTGTGTATTTTCAATAGCCTTGGCCAACTTTTCTCTAGCGGGCTCCATCAACGGTGAATGAAATGCGCCACCAACGGGTAGCAATAACGCTCTTTTTGCACCTGCCGCTTTCATTCCCTCGCAAGCAGCTTCCACAGCCGCAACAGCTCCAGAAATAACCAATTGCCCAGGACAATTATAATTCGCAGCAACTACTACTCCGTCTGTTTGCTCGCAAACTGCTTCCACTTTTTCATCGTCTAATGCCAAAACCGCTGCCATGGTTCCTGCTTCCAATTCACATGCTTCTTGCATCGCTAATGCACGTTGATGCACCAGTTTCAAACCATCTTCATAAGAAATACTACCCGCTGCAACTAATGCACTAAACTCACCCAAACTGTGACCAGCAACCATATCCGGTTTGAAGTTTGAACCCAATTCTTTAGCCGCAATAACGCTATGAATAAATATCGCTGGTTGGGTAACATCCGTTCTTTTCAAATCTTCTGCAGTGCCGTCAAACATGAGATCAGTAATTCTGAAACCCAATATTTCATTCGCCTTTTCGAACATTTCTTTAGCTGTTTCAGATTGCTCATAAAGCTCTTTTCCCATACCTACAAATTGCGATCCTTGACCGGGAAATACATATGCGTGCTTACTCATAACAGCAAAGTAACCAATTTTTTTACACAGAATTAATATTTGTTTGAACAAATATTAAGTTTTTTGGTTATCTTTGTATCAAGAAACTAAAATTATTATGACTACTCAAAATCAAACACAATGGAATTTGGATCCAACGCATTCTGAGATCCAATTTAAAGTTAAACACCTAGTAATCTCTACTGTTACTGGTAATTTCAATGCATTTTCTGCAAGCATCCATCAACATTCTGCTGATTGGGAAAATTCTCAAATCGAATTTTCTGCAGAAATCAACAGCATCGATACCAATAACACTGACCGCGACAATCACTTGAAGTCTGCTGAATTCTTTGATGCTGAACAGTATCCATCTTTAACTTTCAAATCCACTAGTTTCACATCAAAAGGAAACAATAAATTTGATCTTACTGGCGATTTAACAATAAAAGGTACTACCAAATCAATCACCCTAGCTGCTGAATTAGGTGGCGAAATGGTTGATCCTTGGGGAAATCACAAGGTAGGATTTGAAATTAATGGTGAAATCGTACGTGAAGATTTCGGTTTGACATGGAATGCCGTTACTGAAGCAGGTGGTGTCGTTGTAGGTCCTGTGGTAAAATTGCACGGTAACGTACAATTCGTTAAAGGATAATAAATTATCCTTCGGATAGTTCCAGCCATCGGAATTCCATATCATCTATTTTTCGATTGAGTTCGCTAAGCTCTTGAGTGATAGTCAGTATAGACTCATAATCAGAATCATTCTCACTTAGCTGTTTTTCTAAAGAACTTCTCCTCTCTTGTAGTTGGGGAAGTTCTTTTTCTATAGTATCCAATTCAAATTTTTCCTTAAAAGACAACTTGCGAGTAACTGCAGGTTTTGAGATATTATCTGAATTCAATGAACCTTGTTCCGAAACACCTTCTAATTTGGAAGCAAGTTTTTCTCCACTCATATCTACTTTGGCCGAACCAATTGTTTGACTCGAATTAAATGAATCGGTTTCATCTTTATTTACCGCAGATTTACCCTGTACTAAAGCATTATTCTTATTCGAATTATCTTTGTGTGTAGCAGTACTTGAAGTTTTAGCCGCTTCTTTTTGTGCCTCCAAAAAATCTACTGAATCTCTATATTCAGAATAATTACCAGGAAAATCCCTTACAATTCCTTGCCCTTCAAAAATAAAACAATGATCTACCAATTTATCCATAAAAAATCGATCATGGCTCACAATCATAACACAACCTTCATACGTTTCTAAAAAATTTTCTAAAACAGTTAAGGTTTTTATATCTAAATCATTGGTAGGCTCGTCCAAAATTAAAAAATTAGGCGCTTCCATTAATATGGTTAATAAAAACAAGCGTCGACGTTCACCACCACTTAATTTAGCCACAAAGTCAAATTGTTTGTCGTAATCAAATCCAAACTGAAGTAACATCTGTGATGCCGTCAATTTGTTCCCATTAGCCATAGGAATCCAATCCGCTACATCTCGAACAACATCAATTACTTTCTTACCTTCATCAACCTTAATTCCTTGTTGGCTAAAATATCCAATTTTTACAGTATCGCCCAATATAACTTTACCGGAATCTAATCCCTCTAAACCCATGATGATATTCAAAAGAGTAGACTTTCCTACACCATTTGGACCAATAATGCCAACCTTCTCTTTATTCTTAAATACATAACTAAAATCGTGAAGAATTTTTAAATCACCGAACGACTTGCCAACATGGTGCAACTCCAATATCTTCGAACCCATGCGTTCCATGCGCATAGTCATTTTTACTTCTAATTGCGTTCGTTGATTTTTAATTTTTTCCTCAAGGTCATTAAATGATTCTACGCGACTTTTACTCTTAGTACTTCGAGCTTTTGGCATTCTACGAACCCATTCCAATTCTCGTCTAAACAAATTCTTATCTTTTTCGAGCTCACTTGCAGCATTTGCTTCACGTTCTGCTTTATTCTGAACGTAATAGGCATAATTCCCTTTATAATGATACACTTTACCATTATCTATTTCAATGATGGAATTACATACTCGATCTAAAAAATAACGATCATGCGTTACTAAAAACAAAGTCAAATCCCGCTGAGATAAAAACCCTTCCAACCATTCAATCATTTCAAGATCCAAATGATTCGTTGGTTCATCCATAATCAATAAATCCGGCTGTGATAATAACACTTTCGCCAATGCAACTCGTTTCCTCTGCCCACCACTTAAACTACCTGCCAATTGATTAAAATTGGAAATTTTCAATTGCGACAACACCTGCTTTACCTTACTCTCATAGTCCCAAGCATTTAATAGATTCATTTGTTCTGTAGCATTCTCCAAATAACCCATAACTTCATCGCTACTATCACCTGCTTCGACCATTTCTAACACTTGTTCATAGCGCCTTACCACACGACTCACCTCATTCTCTTCCAAAAGAATATTGTCAATTACGGTAATATCATTAAATAATTCGGGTTCTTGGGGAAGGTATCCAACTTTAATCTCCTTTCGTACGATTGCTTTCCCTTCATTGGGCGATTCTTTCCCCATGATAATTGATAACAATGTACTTTTACCCTGACCATTTCCAGCTACCAACGCCACCTTTTCACCTGCTTGTATACCGAATGTAACATTTTTTAAAACCGGCTTATCATGCCAAACCTTAGTTACATTCTCAATTGAAATATAATTCATCTTTATAAATAGAACCTCAAAGTTACACACAGATCTCTTATGGCCTTTCAAATACTCAAAAAAGAAAGATAATTTTGAATAATGAAAATCGAAATCTGGTCAGACATTATGTGTCCGTTTTGTTACATAGGTAAAAAACAGTTAGAATTTGCATTAGAAAATTATTCAGGTGGCAAGAACGTTGAAATCGTTTGGAAAAGTTTCGAGCTTAATCCAAATATTGCTCATGATCCAAACTTGAAATTGCAGGAGTATTTATCTGAAACCAAAGGAATTGACCCTGAATCAGTGACACACATGTACCACAAATTAACAGCACAAGGTCGAGAGTTGGGAATTGACTTCAACTTTGAAAAAGCTCAGGTGAGCAATTCAAAAAAAGCACATGTGTTGATTCATATCGCTCAAAAACAGAATAAAGCAAATGAAGTAAAAGAACATTTATTCTTCTCATATTTCACTCTTGGAGAGAATGTAGAAGATGAATCAGTACTTTTAAAAATTGCCAACCAATGCGGAATTGACCTAACGAATTATCCCAAACCATTCGAAGACCAAAGTATACTTGATGAGGTAGCTCTAGACCAATATCAAGCCCAACAAGTTGGAGCTCGAGGAGTGCCTTTCTTTGTATTCAATGAAGCCTATTCGCTCAGTGGCGCTCACGGTAAAGAAACAATACTTAACGTACTAGAAACCGTTAAAATAAAATCTGGAGAATAAGCTGTTAAAGTTTAAAAAGCAGCGGACCGTAAAACGCAATAATACACTATCAGGTTTGCAAAACTCCAGGATTATATTTCTCAACTGGTGCATTATTGGCAGCTTCTATTCCCATAGAAATCCATGTGCGGGTATCTAATGGGTTTATAATTGCATCTACCCATAGACGTGCAGCAGCGTAATAAGGCGTTGTACCGTTATCGTATTTTCCTTTAATTTTATCTAATAATTCTTTTTCCGCTTCGGGGGATATTTGTTCCCCTTTGCCCAACAAGCGTGCTTTTTCAATCTGCAATAAGGTATTCGCTGCTTGATCTCCACCCATAACGGCAATTTTTGCTGATGGCCAAGCAACGATTAATCTTGGATCATACGCTTTTCCACACATAGCGTAATTACCCGCTCCGTAACTGTTTCCTATAACGATAGTGAACTTTGGAACGGTGCTGTTTGCCATAGCCATAACCATTTTTGCACCATCTTTAATGATTCCACCATGTTCACTTCTACTACCCACCATGAAACCGGTTACGTCTTGCAAGAATACCAATGGAATTTTCTTCTGATTGCAGTTCATAATAAAACGAGCAGCTTTATCAGCAGAATCTGAATAAATTACACCTCCAAATTGCATTTCGCCTTTGCTATTTTTAACGACCTCGCGATTATTAGCAACAATACCTACCGCCCAACCGTCAATTCTAGCATATCCACACACAATCGTTCTTCCATAATCTTCTTTATATTGTTCAAATTCAGAATTATCAACTAACCTTTCAATCAATTCAACTGTTTTGTAAGGTTTTGCACGATCATCAGGAAGTATCCCAAACAAATCTTTCTCTTCTTTTTTGGGAGAAACAGAGTCCACTCGATCAAATCCGGCACGATCATTTGAACCCAATTTGTTCATTATATACTTAATACGATCTAAACATGCTTGATCGTTGGGGAATTTATCGTCAATTACACCTGAAATTTCAGTTTGTGTTTTCGCTCCTCCCAAGGTTTCATTATCAACGTTTTCACCGATCGCTGCTTTTACCAAATAACTACCTGCCAAAAATATACTTCCATTTCCTTCTACAATGAGTGCCTCATCGCTCATAATTGGCAAATATGCGCCACCTGCCACACAACTACCCATAACAGCAGCAATTTGAGTAATACCCAAAGAACTCATTTTAGCATTGTTTCGGAACATTCTTCCAAAATGTTCCTTATCCGCAAATATCTCATCTTGCATAGGAAGAAAAACACCTGCACTATCCACCAAGTAGATAATAGGCAATCTATTCTCCATGGCAATTTCTTGTGCTCTCAAATTTTTCTTTCCCGTAATAGGAAACCAAGCACCAGCTTTCACGGTTGCATCATTAGCAACAATAACACATTGTCTACCTGAAACATAACCAATCCCGGCAATTACACCACCTGCTGGACATCCTCCATATTCTAGATACATGTCATATCCAGCAAACTCTCCAATTTCGATCCAATTAGTATTCGCATCTCGCAAATAGTTCACCCGTTCACGTGCTAATAACTTACCCTTTTCCTTTTGTTTTGCAGCTGCTTTTTCGCCTCCACCTGTATGAATTTTAACTAGTTTTGACTTAACCGCATCCCACAACTGCTTGTTAAAATCTTCATTCTTATTGAATTGTAAATCTTGTTGCAACATCCATTCAAATTTACAGCAAAGTTTCTGTTTAATTCATCAATCTGTCCGATTTATTCACGTTAAAATTTAACTCTTTTGAACATCAAACCTCTGAACAAACTGAAAAATTAATTTTTTTACTATCCTACAATTCACCACACATAAAAGCAGAATTATACGAACTAAAACTACTTAATTCACATTTTACTCGACTAAATGTTAATAACTTCAAAAATTCTCACTATCTTTGCACCGCAATTGTTTACGAGTGGGAACTAAATCAAGTTCGAATCTAAAAATCCATGATTCCAACGCTACTATTTCTGCTTTAAAGCGTTTGCCCGTAAGAAATTATTATTAAATGACATTATTTAACGAGCTGGGGCTTGCGCCTCAATTGCTGTCCGCTGTTGAAAAACAGGGTTACAGCCACCCGACTGCCATTCAAGAGGCAGCTATTCCGATTATTCTTAGAAACGCGGATCTTTTCGCTACTGCACCCACAGGTACAGGTAAAACAGCCGCATTTGCTATGCCCATCATCCAAAAAATTATTGAAAATCCTCAAAAAGAGATTCACTCATTAATTTTGGCTCCTACACGTGAATTAGCACATCAAATTGCCGATAATTTCACGTCTTATGCTAGCGACACTCACCTGAAAATCACGTTGATTTACGGCGGAGTTCCCCAATTTAGACAAGTTGACAAACTTAAGCGTGGTACGCATATCGTTATTGCTACTCCCGGTCGCTTATTAGATTTAATTAACCAAGGTCACGTAAAACTTCACAAAGTTCAAACCTTTGTTTTAGACGAATGTGATCGTATGTTAGACATGGGTTTCATCGATGATATTCGCCAAATTGGTAAATATCTTGAAAACCAAACCAAACAAACACTTTTATTCTCTGCAACGGCTTCTCCTGAAATCCGTTTCTTGGCTCAAGAATTACTAAATGAACCAGAAAAAGTAGATATTTTACCTACCGAAAGTCAAAAACCAAAAATCAAACAATGGTTATTTGCTGTAGGTCAAAAAAACAAAGAAGAATTGCTTCTTCAATTGCTCGAAGATGAGCAAATCGATTCTATGCTGGTATTTACAAAAACTAAAATTGGTGCCGATCGATTAGTAGAAACTCTTAGAGATAATGACCATTCAGCTGTGGCAATTCACGGAGATAAAAGTCAACGTGAAAGATCCAGAAATTTAGATATTTTCAAATCAGGTCGTGCCCGTCTTCTAGTTGCTACCGACGTTGCTGCTAGAGGCGTAGATATTTCTGCTTTGAATTATGTAGTAAACTTTGACATGCCGGAGGATGCTGAAACTTATACTCACAGAATTGGACGTACAGGTAGAGCAGGTACCGAAGGATTAGCTATGTCTTTCTGCAGTGCTGGAGAAAAGAAACTCCTGGATCAAGTAACCAAAGTATTTGGAACAGAAACTCTTCTAGAAATGGAACACGATTTCCGAATTGAACTTCCTGAAGGTAGAGTTGGGGGTAAATCTCGTTCTTCATCGCGCGGAAACTCTCGCAACTTTGACCGTCGCGACTCAAATGATAGAAGAGACCGTTTTGGTCGTCCAGAAAGAGGAAACAGAAACGATCATAAAGATCCAAGTACTCGTGTAGCTTCTAGCAACGGCCGTTCATTTGATGGAAATCGTGCTCCATCGGAAGGTAGAAGTAACGCAAATCGCGACTCTTCAAGCTATCGTGGACAATCCAGAAACTCTGGCACTTCAAACTCATCAAGAAACGAACGTGGTTTTGGAGGATCTGGAGCATCAAGAGGAGATCGCAGCTTCGGAGGTAGCTCCTCTGGACAACGTTCAAGCGATGCAAATAGAAGTTATTCTAGCTCAGAAGGACAAAGTCGTGGTGGCCGTGGATTCGGTTCTAGCTCTGGAAACAGCAATAGATCCGATCGTGGATTTGGTGCCTCAGGCGCTTCTAGAGGTGATCGTAGTTTTGGAGGAAGCTCTTCTGGACAACGTTCAAGCGAAAGAAGTAGCTCTAGCTTCAAACAAGGATCAGGACGTGGCGATTCTCGTGGAAGATCTGGAAAATCTTTTGGTGGCCCTAAAAGTGCTGCAGACTATGGCGACAAAAAGCCAAGAGAAAAGCGCGTTAGAGATTTCTAATTAATTTAGATTTTGATAGTTGCCATCTTTTTAAACGATAGGCAATCTAAAAATCCTCAGTTGTTCGTTCAGCTGAGGATTTTTAATTTATAGTACAGATTGCATTTTGAGATTTGATTTTTTCATCAAATTCTGGTTGTAATTCACTGGGATTTAAAATGTCAAAATAACTAATAAATCTATTGTTGTGTTACAGTTTTACAGATAATACAATTATCTAAATTATGACCTCTTGCAGGACAAAACTGACGGCCATAAAATATAATCTGCAAATGCAGTTTATTCCAAATCTCTTCAGGAAATAAACGCTTAAGATCTTTTTCCGTTTGATCAACACTTTTTCCATTGCTTAGTTTCCAGCGTTTCGCTAAACGATGAATATGGGTATCCACTGGAAAAGCGGGAACACCATAAGCTTGACTCATTACTACACTCGCGGTTTTATGTCCAACTCCTGGCAATGCTTCCAATTCCTCAAAAGTTTGAGGCACATTGCCTTCATATTCATCAATAAGTATACGACTTAGATTCCAAATAGCTTTACTTTTAAAAGGAGATAAGCCACAGGGTTTAATAATTTCCCTAATTTCATCAATACTTAATTTAACCATATCGAACGGATTACTAGCTTTTTCAAATAAAAAAGGAGTAATCTTATTCACCCTCTCATCCGTGCATTGAGCACTTAAAAGAACAGCAATTAGTAAAGTAAATGGGTCTGAGTGATCCAATGGTATTGGGGTTTCTGGATATAACTCTTCCAATTTCTGCGAGATAAAGGCTACCCGTTCTTTTTTCTTCATTATTCTTCAAATAATACGTCTAATAGTTAAATAAAAAACCATCAAAAAAACTCTAGAAGTTCTGATTCTTCAAGTTGGGGAAATGCTTTGTGCATGTTATCAAGATTCAATTCTTGGCCAATAATTCCATGAAATATTAAGTCATTTTCAGCAGAAAATTCAAAATTCTGAACGATTCCATCAACAACGTACATTTCCACTGAAATTGAACCCAAAGATGTCAAAAAATTACGTTTATGAATGTATTTAGGACTATATCCCACGATCCATTTCTCCGTCTCAAATTTTTCTTTTTGGATTGATTCTATTTGAAGAATTTCCGACTCTGTTAGTTCTTGAAATTCCGTCCCCCAAAAATCTACAAAACCCAATTTAAACTGGTCCAAGAAAGATTCAACGGAGCCCCAATTCTTATAATCAATGATATTTGTAACTTCCGAACGATTACTTGGCACTGATTTTCCTTCATATTTACCCGAGGAATGAATTGCGGCATTCAGCGACTTTAAATCTGAGTTATACAACAACGTACCATGATGCAATAGACGCATACCTTTCTGATATATGTGCTGAGCATTACCACTAATTTTCAATCCATCTAAAAGTAAATCATCCCTTTGGCTATAAGTGGTAGGAATATCTAGTTTTTGCAAAACGTTTCTAACCGGTTCTAAAAATTGCTTGTAATTTACAGCCTTCTCAATTCCTTCTGATAAATTTTTAATAAATGTGAAATTGATATTCCCTAAATCGTGAAACACAGTTCCCCCACCACTTAATCTACGGGCAATTTGTATGTTATTCTCTCTACAGAATTTAAAATTAGCTTCAGCACAAACATTCTGATGCTTACCGCAAACCACGGCTTTTTCACTGCGCCAAAGCATCATGATATCCTCTGAAGAATCATGCAGAAAATAAGCCTCAGCTGCTAAATTAAAATAAGGATTTAAACGATTCGAAAAAATGAGTCTCAAAACTTCAAACTTTCTGGGGACTTTCTACGTAAAACGAAGTTTTGTCCCAAATAAACTTTTCTAACCATTTCATCTTCGGCCAATTCTTCAGCTGTACCTTGCTTTAGTAATTTCCCTTCGAACAGCAAATAGGCCCTATCGGTGATGCTCAAGGTTTCTTGAACGTTGTGATCGGTTATCAATATTCCAATATTTTTCTCTTTCAATTTAGAAACGATGGCTTGAATATCTTCAACGGCTATCGGATCTACACCTGCAAAAGGTTCATCTAATAAAATAAAACTCGGATCCGTTGCTAAGGCACGAGCTATTTCCGTTCTACGACGTTCACCCCCACTTAAAACTTTGCCTAAATTTTTACGAACTCTACCTAATCCAAATTCTTCAATCAAACTCTCCAATTTCTCTTTTTGTTCATTGGGCGTCAACTTGGTAATTTCTAAAATGGCTTTTATGTTATCTTCAACACTCAATTCTCTAAATACGGACGCTTCTTGAGGAAGATAACCTAACCCTTTTCTGGCACGTCGGTACATGGGCAATGACGTTATCTCCTCATCATTTAAAAATATCTTTCCTGTATCGGGTTTTACCAGTCCCACAAACATATAAAATGTGGTGGTTTTACCGGCACCATTCGGACCTAATAAACCCACAATTTCGCCCGTATTTACCTCAACGGACACATCGTTTACAACTCGTTTTGAGCCGTATTGTTTTATTAAATTTTGTGAACTTAAACGCATGAAGATACCTTCGAAATTAACTAATTATGATCGTATTACCATAACAAAATAATGGAGAACTATAACTGCAAAAAACATACACCAACTAGAGCGAAATTAATCAAAACAAAACTAAACATCAAAAATCAATACAATCTAAAAAGACTTAAAGACCATTGGGGAGGGTAGACTTGAATCTAATCCTATTCTTGAATCTGATCGCATCAATTCAGATAATAAAATCTAAAAAAATCCACTGTTTATTTGGATAGTCGAATCGAGATTATTTTGAATGACAAAAGAATCGTTGTATCTTTGCACCAGGGCGATACGGCCAGCTCCCTGTGAACTCCCCCAGGTCCGGAAGGAAGCAAGGGTATCAGGTTGTAGCGGCGCGATATCGCCTTTTTTTATTGAAATTTTTTACAACCAAGAGTCAATAATATCTTTGACTTTTATTCCTTCCGCCTCGGCTTTAAAGTTCAAAACAACGCGATGGCCCAAAACCCAGTAGGAAACTGCCTTAACGTCTTCAATATCTACCGAAAATTTACCATGCATTAACGCATGACATTTAGCTCCATTGATCAAATTCTGTCCAGCTCTAGGCCCTGCACCATAAGCCAAATATTGATTGCTTAATGAGTTTGCACCAATGGTATTCGGGCGACTCTTTTGAACGAGTTTAACCACGTATTCAAAAACGGCATCGGTTACAGGAACTTCTTTAACCAATTTTTGAAATTGTAGAATTTCTGACGCATTTAATATAGCCTTTACGGCTACATTACTTGGCTGAGTAGTCTGCTTCAACACTTGTACCTCTTGCTCAAAACTTGGATAATCCAAATTAACTTGGTACATAAAACGATCTAATTGAGCTTCTGGCAATGGATATGTTCCTTCTTGTTCAATTGGATTTTGAGTAGCTAATACAAAAAATGGATCAGGGAGATGGTAATTTTTCCCTGCCGCGGTTACTTGTCGTTCTTGCATAGCCTCCAACAGTGCACTTTGAGTTTTTGGAGGGGTTCTATTAATCTCATCAGCCAACAGCAGATTCGTAAAAATAGGTCCCTTTAGAAATCGAAATTGACGTTGCTCATCCAAAATTTCGGAACCAACAATATCGCTTGGCATCAAATCTGGAGTAAATTGCACTCGATTGAAATCCAGATCCAAAACAGTTGAAATGGTTTTTACTAATAATGTTTTTGCCAATCCCGGAACTCCAACCATCAAAACGTGGCCATGACAGAACAAAGCATTAATTAGTGCTTCTACGGTTTGTTCCTGACCTACAATAACTTTTGAAACCTCTGACTTTAAATCAGAAATTCTACCTTCAAAACTACGAGCCAATTCAACTGAATTCATACTATTCATTCTCCCATTTTGCTAAATCACTGCATGCAGCATCGCGCGAATAAATTTTTATATAGGTACGTTTACGATGCTTTTCTACCCATTTATCAATCGTTTGTTGCTTTTTTTCAGACTCTGCTTCCATTTGAATCCTGCTGTAGTCTTGAATCAAATTAGCTTGATGTGGAGCAATAAACGTTTTCAAATACAAAATTCGATACATGATTCTACCATCAGGTGTTTGAGTAACCGCTGGTTTAGAAAATTCTCCTGGCTTCAACTTCTCAACTATTTGTTTTACATCCGTGGGTAATGCTTCAAATAATGTTTTTTGCATCCCAGTTGATTCGTCAGTTAGAAAACCACAATTACCTTGATTTCCCAATTTCTCCGATGAAAACTTCTTAACGGCAGCACACCAATCTAAATTCCCAGATGACAAAAGTTCATATATTGAGTCGGCGCGGTTTGAGGCAATTAGGTAATCATCGGAAGTGTTTTCGGGTCGTATAAGTATATGTGATGCAATTACTCGTTCTCCCTTTCTTTTTATAAGCTTCATTAAATGATATCCAAAATCTGATTTAAATACTGGACTCAAACTATCTTCTTTCAGTTTAAATGCCATTCGTTCAAACTGAGAAACCATTTCCCCCCTTCCAAATTCAGGCAATAATCCCCCTTGATTTTTGGAACCTGGATCCATCGAGTACAAACGCGCTAATTTTTCAAATGATTCTCCCTTTTGTATTCGTTTCTTCAATTGCTCTAACTGTTCCACAGCAAAATCAGTAGATACCTGTGAAATGGGTAATTCTATTAACAATTGTGCAACTTCTACTTCAGTTGGTATGATTGGCAAACTATCTTCAGGAATTCTCTTGTAAAATTCTTGCACTTCCTTAGGACTAATCCTAATATTTCCAGTAATCTTTTGTTGCATTTCTTGGGAAAGCAACTGTTCTCGCATTTTCGGACGAATTTCTTCCTTAAACTCCTGAATGGTTTTACCTAAGTACTTTTCCAAATCCGATAAACTTCCAGCTTGTCGTTGGAAATTTCGAATGCGATTATCAATTTCCGCCTCAACACGATCGTCGGAGATGGGCAAGCTGTCGATTTCCGCTTGACTTAACATCAACTTGCGTATAATTAACTGCTCGAGAACATAGCAGTAAATCTTCTGACTGTCTTGAAGTACTTGACCTCTAGCCAATTGCACTTTTTCAGTCTCAAAATCACTACTCAATATGATTTTTTCTCCAACAACAGCCAATATGCCATCCACAAATTTGGGAGGCAGTGCTGGACCTTGCTGAGCTTTAATTTCAAAAGGCTTGAAAATCAAGGTTGAAATTAATACAGCCTGTAAAATGAAGAAAAAGTAATTTTTTAATGATTGAAATTTCATCAATTCTGGTTTTAGCGGGTAATTAATTTCCCTTTAACGGTTTGTATTGCTCTAGAATTACTTTCCACAGAATATTTAGACTCCAATTCCTGTATCCATAATTTTTCCAATTCCTCTTGGTATTTGGACGCAACAGGACCTCTTGTTTCTTCTAATGTTTTTGGCCCTGCTGGTAAATAATCAATTACTTTAACCACCACCCAATCTTCACCAATTTTACCCAAATTGTATGTCTTATTTTTGGATTTCTTCATTTTATCATTAGAAAAAACTCGAATAAGTGCCTGACGCTGCGGGAATAAAGCAGTATCTGAAAGTTGGTATTTACCAATTCTATAATTGAAATCCAATAGAGCTTTTTGAGTATGTTCTTTCTTAATTTCTTCTGGAGATATTCCTTTTTTGACTTGTTTGAATACTTTCTTGCTCATTTTTTCATCTACACTGAAATAAAACTCTACATGAAAGCGGTTGTCCCATTGATACTCAGACATATGCTCTTGATAGTATTTTTCCAATCCTGCAGTATCTAAGTTGGCTTTATTCCAAACCTTTTCTTGCATTCGATTGAACATTAAGATCCCTTCTCTATATTCCTGGTAGATATCTTTAAACTCAACTGATTTTTCTTCCAAATGTTCATTTTGATATGCTACGCATACATTACTTACCCAGTCATTAAACTGATCGTCAACGTACTGCTCTGCTGTAGTATTCACCACTTTTTTATTTGCTACTAAATGTGATATAAATTCATCAACGGAATGTTCTTCACCTCCAAGTTGCACTAAAACCAAATCTCTCAAATTGAATTTTCTTTTACCCAATGAAATAACTTCTGGCAGTTGATCATAATTTACATTTCCACGGAATAAAGATGAATCTTTCATCATCAAACTGACAATTGGAAACTTCACCGAATTATAAACGTCCAAGCCATCAATTGAATTGATTTTGAAACCATCTTCCGCTTTAATTCGTTTAACCAAAGCATCTACCGAAATTTGAGATCGTTGATTCTGTTGTACTTTGGTTTTCAATGTTGGTTTCATCTGATCGAAAGTGTTCAAAGAACGAACACCAACTCGCTGAAGAATGTGCCATCCATAGTTTGTTTTAAATACTTCAGTATAGTCACCATCTTGCTTCAATTCGAAGGCTTTACCAACCCACATTTGTCGTTCTAAGTCACCAATAAATTGAGTAGTATTTACCCAATCAACAATGCCACCATTATACTTACTGCTGTAGTCCTCACTGTGCAATCTTGCCATACTTTCAAATGATTCTTGACCTGATTTGATTTTTTCAAAAATCTCTCGGATCATTTTTTCACCTTCTTCTACGGAGTGATTAGAATTTGCTCCAGTTCTAACTAAAATATGACGAAGTTTGATATCTCCCGGATTCGGTCTTTTATCTTCAACGCGCAAAATATGAAATCCAAAATCGGTTCTAAACACTTTTGAAATACCACCAACTGGCGTGTTATAAACTTCATTTTCAAATTCATAAACCACTTGCAAAGCAGTTAAATATCCTAAATTTCCTCCACTATTTTTGGTTCCTGGATCTTCTGAATCAGATGCAGCAAGTGATGCAAAATTATCTTTCGATGGATTTCTCATTAACGCAGCATGAATTTCATTCATTCGTTTTAGAACTTTATCTACCTGTGCTTGAGATGCATTTCTCGGGCAAGCCATTAGAATATGAGATACTTTTACCTCACTTTTCATTCTTTCATAAGCTTCTTCGATTAATTGCTGGGTAACATTTCGATCGTACAAGTAATTTTTGGCTAACTGATCGCGATACATCGCCAATTCTTGTTTGTATTCTTCAAGTGTGTCTTTCCCCGATTCAATCGCATCCTGAATTTTCATTTTGAAACGGATATACAACTTTAAATACTCATCTATGTCTTTTTCAGTAACCGGCTTTTCCTTCAAATTCAAGTTTTTTAGAAACTGACGTTCGAATTCTCCCTGAGAAACAATGATGGGTTTTTTCGAACTAGTAGAATTAATTCTAAAAATCCACTCATTATTCGAGCTTACCTGTGTAACAGGAGGGATTCTCGCATCATCCTCTTGTAATCCCTGATTCTGGGCATTCAGTTGTTGGGTAGTTACCATATTTACTACCGCAAAAAGCATTAATAAAGTATATATCGACTTCTTCATATTTTGTATTGTGTAACTATTTAAATCAAAGATTTTTCTATCTCAACTTATTCCAATATTGTTAGTTGCTTATTGAGTTATTGCTAAAAAAGCAAAAATAAACAATCTGTATTATATCTTTTTGCTTCAAATAATACTAATCCTACTTATAGCGTTGTATTGCAGCCCATAAAACATCCTTTAACTCAACTAAACCTTGTTGAGTAACACTACTAAAGAAATGAAGATCTACACCCAGCATTTCACGCCTTATTTCTTCCTTCAATTCATCATCCAATAGCTCGGATTTACTGATTCCAACAATTTTATCTTTAAGAACAAGTTCTTTATTAAACGCCTCTAATTCATTGACTAAAGTTTTGTATTCAGCTAAATGATCCTTGCTATCTGCTGGTATCAAAATAAGCAATACCGCATTTCGTTCAATGTGCTTAAGAAATCGATGACCTAATCCTTTTCCTTCATGAGCCCCTTCAATAATTCCAGGAATATCGGCCATTACGAAACTCTTGAAATCGCGATATCCTACCACTCCCAAATTTGGTACTAATGTTGTAAAAGGATAATCTGCAATTTCGGGTTTCGCTGCACTAACTACACTCAATAATGTACTTTTTCCTGCGTTGGGAAACCCAACCAATCCTACATCCGCTAATACCTTCAATTCTAAAATAATCCACTGCTCAATACCAGGTATCCCAGGTTGTGCATATTGAGGAGCTTGGTTCGTAGATGTAGCGAAATGTGCATTACCCAAACCGCCTTTTCCTCCAGGTACCAACACTCGTTTCTCTCCATTTTCAGTTATTTCAAACATGAATTCACCGGTTTCTGCATCCCGTGCTACGGTTCCTAACGGAACATCTAAAATTACGCTTTCACCATATTTACCTGAACTAAAACTCTCTCCTCCAGGTTGACCATCCCCGGCCATGATATGTTTTCGATATTTCAAATGCAATAGTGTCCATGTTTGATTGTTGCCGCGCAAAATTATATCTCCTCCTTTACCACCATCTCCTCCATCCGGCCCACCTTTTGGACTCATTTTGCTGCGATGATAATGTCGACTTCCTGCACCGCCATTACCACTTCGACAACAAATTTTTACATAATCTATGAAATTACTTTCTGCCATGAAGATGCAAAGGTCGTTAAAAAGAACTATCCTTTGTATTTTTGCATTGAAATGTCTCAGTCAAATTCATACAACTTTCAAGAATTAGAAGCCAAATGGCAAAAAAAATGGAATGAAATCCAACTTTATAAGGTGGAAATCGATACCCAAAAACCCAAATACTATGTTCTAGACATGTTCCCTTATCCTTCAGGAGCTGGCTTGCATGTTGGACATCCATTAGGATATATTGCCTCAGATATTGTTTCTAGATATAAACGTTTAAATGGTTTTAACGTTCTTCACCCTATGGGATACGACGCTTTCGGGCTTCCCGCTGAGCAATACGCCATTCAAACGGGTCAACATCCTGCTGTTACAACTGAACAAAATGTTAAACGATTTAGAGAACAATTAGACAAAATTGGTTTTTCGTATGATTGGTCACGTGTTGTAAAAACATGCGACGCTAATTATTACAAATGGACTCAATATATCTTCTCTCTGTTCTTCAATCATTATTACAACAAAAAAGAAAACAAAGCCTGTTCAATAGATAGTCTGATTGCGCTTTTTGAAAAATCCGGTAATTCTGAAATTTCTGCTCATACTACTTTCAATCAAAAATTCACCGCCCAAGATTGGGTTTCTTTCTCAAAACGTGAAAAAGAATCTGTTTTAAATCACTATCGGTTAGCATTTATCGATGAAACCACCGTGAACTGGTGTCAAGAACTTGGAACTGTACTTGCCAATGAGGAAGTTGTAAATGGTGTAAGTGAGCGTGGTGGATATCCTGTTGTTCGAAAGAAAATGAAACAGTGGAGTCTCCGCATTACAGCATATGCCGACCGATTAATCGATGGACTTAATCAGTTAGATTGGTCCGATTCACTCAAGGAAATTCAAAAAAACTGGATCGGAAGAAGTGAAGGTGCTGAGGTGGATTTTTGGGTGCCTAATCTAAACGACAATATTCGAATCTTCACTACTCGCCCAGATACTATTTTTGGAGCTACCTATATGGTAATTGCTCCAGAATTTGAAAATTTGAATGCTCTTTGTAGCTCGGACTGCTTACAAACTGTATTGGAATACGCTAACAAAGCTAAAAATCGTTCGGAAATTGAACGGATGGCCGATACTACAAAAACTGGCGTTTTTACAGGCTCTTTTGCCATCAATCCGTTTACCAATACACAAATCCCAATTTGGGTGAGCGACTATGTATTAGCTGGTTATGGCACAGGTGCTATTATGGCCGTTCCTGCTCACGATGAACGTGATTTCGAATTTGCCAAAGCTTTCAATTTGGACATCTTACCCGTTATTAAACCCAAAGATTCAGATTTGGAGCTTCCACTTGAATCAGCTTTCATTTCGAAAGACGGCATATGTTTTAACAGCGACTTCTTAAATAACCTCGATGTTAAATCAGCTATTACCAAAGCGATTTCAGAAATTGAGTCGCGTCAAATAGGTAAGAAAAAAGTAAATTATAAACTTAGAGAAGCTGGTTTTGGTCGTCAACGCTATTGGGGAGAACCTTTTCCCATTATTTATTCAGAAAATGACATTCCTACGTTGGTAGAGGAACTTCCCGTAGAACTACCGGCGGTTGAAAGTTATAAACCTTCAGGTACGGGTGAAAGTCCGTTAGCTGCTGTTACCGAATGGGTAAATACTCCATCGGGCAAACGAGAAACTGATACCATGCCCGGCTGGGCTGGTAGTAGCTGGTATTTCTTACGTTACATCGATCCTCAGAATACCGAAAACATCGCATCTAATGAAGCATTAGCTTATTGGAATCAAGTAGATTTATATGTTGGAGGTAGCGAACATGCAACTGGACACTTACTTTATTCTCGTTTCTGGACCAAGTTTCTTTTTGACTTGGGTATTATTTCTTGGGATGAACCATTTAAGAAATTAGTAAATCAGGGAATGATTATGGGTGAAGATGGTCAAAAAATGAGCAAAAGATGGGGCAATGTGGTTAACCCTGATGATGTTTGTGCTCAATACGGTGCAGATACTCTTCGATTGTACGAAATGTTTTTGGGACCTTTAACCGACAGTAAACCTTGGAATACACATGGAATTGAGGGAGTATCTCGATTTATAGGAAAATTATGGAGATTGTATTTTGAGGGAGAACAATGGGCAGTCAACAATGAGAAAGCATCCCCAGAAGAGTTAAAAACACTGCATAAAACCATTAAAAAAGTTACTCAAGATATTGAGAATTTATCGTTCAATACTTCGGTATCAGCGTTTATGGTTTGTGTAAATGAGCTGACTGCTCTTAAATGCCGCAAGCAAGAAATTCTAGAGCCATTATTGATTCTATTAGCTCCATTTGCTCCACATGTGGCTGAAGAATTATGGAATCGTTTAGGACATCAAAATTCCATTCACACCCATCAATGGCCAATTTTCGATGAAACCTTGTTAACGGAATCTACATTCAGTTATCCGATAAGTATCAACGGTAAAACTCGAACTCAAATTGAATTTCCCATTGATGCTGAAACTCATTCCATTGAAAAAGCAGTTTTGGAAAATGAAATTGTTCAAAAATGGTTAGAAGGAAAAGATCCTAAAAAGATCATCGTAGTAAAAAATAGAATCGTGAATGTAGTTATGTAGCACTTTTGTTACGAATATTTACTCATTTTTTATTTTCATATTGAATCACATAAAAAAGGGGGCAAATGCCCCCTTTTTTATTTAGTAAGTTAATAAGTTAAAGTTCGAGAACATGAACTTTAAAAGCTTTTACTCAAAAACGACATGTACTCGTTTTTCAATTCACCGTATAGTTTCTGGAATATTTCTACTTTTTCGCGTAACTCAACATGATCATCTGCTTTTCTGTGATCAGTTGCCACGTTATTTTCTTCAGCTATTTGTGCAATATGACGTTCACATTCTCCTATTTCGTGGAGCAACTCATCTATTACTTCTCGTTGACGAATAAAGTGATTTTGAAACTTTTCAACTTGCATCAACACATCTTGAATGGTATTCGCTTTCGCAATTTCTTCCAAACGATGATTGAAAGTCATCAATTCATCTTTGGAAAAATTAAGAATAGAACGAAACTCGCCGTGTTCTTTATGCAATTCCGATAAATACTTTTGTGGGTTTTGTGATGTTTTCATAATTCAAAAATCGAATTATTCATAACATCAAACAATGACCGTTGTCAGAGGTATATATGATTAATATCAGCCTGCTGTAACCTCAATTTCTTGACCATCCAACTCAACCTTGGATCCAGGGTAAATCTTATTTCTACGGCGAAATTCTTGAACACCATTTACTTTCACCAATCCACCATCAATAAAATCATTGGCTTCACTACCTGTTTCGGCCCAACCTAATAATTTTAACAGTTGATTTAATTGAATGAACTCGGAATGAATTTGAATGGACTCCATGGTATTATATAGCAAAGCTTTCGCCACATCCACAAGTTCTGGCAGCATTCGGATTGATAAAATTGAATCCTTTTCCATTCAAACCGTCCGAAAAATCTAACTCGGTGCCACATAAATAAAGAAAGCTCTTCATATCGCAAACAATCTTCAACTGATCATTTCCAAATTCCATATCTCCTGGTTTGGATTCATTATCGAAATCCAACTCATAAGACAATCCAGAACAACCGCCCCCTTTTACACCAACTCGTAAAAAATAGTCGGGAGCAGAAATATTTGCTTCACTCATTAGATTATACACTTTTTCTAATGCCTTATCGGTAATGGTAATTGCTCCAGCATCTGCTAACATAATTCTGCTCCTTTCTAATTAATTTCTTGATTATTTTTTGTTTCGATTGACTTACACTTTGGAATATCCATGAGTAAATCGATCTATTAATTAATGATGTGTTTTTTCTGAAACCAATGGTTCCAACCCTTTCTTAGCGCGATAATCATTAATCGCAGCACGAATAGCGTCCTCAGCTAAAACAGAACAGTGTATTTTAACTGGAGGTAAGGCCAACTCTTCAACAATATCCATGTTATCGATGGATAATGCTTGATCGATGGTTTTTCCTTTTATCCATTCAGTTGCTAATGATGATGAAGCAATTGCTGATCCACATCCAAATGTTTTGAATTTTGCGTCTTCGATTACACCCGTTTCATCATTTACTTGAATTTGTAGGCGCATTACGTCGCCACATTCAGGTGCACCAACTAAGCCAGTGCCAACATTGGTGTTCGCCTTGTCCAAGGTTCCAATGTTTCTGGGATTGGTGTAATGATCTACTACTTTTTCTGAATATGCCATGGGTTTATGTTTTTAGTGGGTTTATATGTACAAATTTATTTATATTCTTTCTAAACTACAATGAAAAATGTTTAAAATAATGGGTTTTATCGATTAATGTTCAGTCCATTCAATACTTTTCAAATCGATACCTTCTTTGAACATTTCCCATAAAGGACTCATGTCGCGAAGTTTATTTACCGCTGTGGTTACACAATTAATGGCAAAATCGATTTCTTCATCGGTTGTAAATCTTCCCAAGCCAAAACGAATACTGCTGTGTGCTAATTCATCGTCGAGTCCTAAATTCTTCAAAACGTAACTTGGCTCCAAAGAAGCAGAAGTACAAGCAGAACCGCTGGATACAGCAATATCCTTGATTCCCATCATCAATCCTTCTCCCTCTACATATTTAAATGATATGTTCGCAGTATGAGGCAAACGATGCTGTTTATTACCATTCACATAAGTTTCTTCTAATTGCAAAAGGGCATTCTCTAAACGATCACGAAGTGCACCTAAGCGTTTAGCATCTTCATCCATTTCAGTCAATGCTATTTCACAAGCTTTACCAAAGCCAACAATTCCTGGAACGTTTAAGGTACCGCTTCTCATTCCGCGCTCGTGCCCACCGCCATCCATTTGAGCAGTTACTTTAACACGAGGATTTTTACGACGTACATACAAGGCACCAACTCCCTTTGGGCCATACATTTTATGACCAGTAAAACTCAATAGATCAATGAAATCAGCATTCACATCCACCGGAATTTTACCCACTGCTTGTGTAGCATCGGTATGAAACAGCACTCCGTTCTTACGACAAAGTTCTCCTATTTCGCGAATTGGCTGGATAACTCCCAATTCGTTATTAGCATACATTACAGAAACCAAAACCGTTGTTGGTTTTAATGCTGCTTCAATTTGAGAAACCTGAATCAAACCATCCGTACCTACAGGTAGGTAAGTAACTTCTGCTCCTAATTTTTCCAAATGCTTGCAGGCATCTAATACAGCTTTATGTTCGGTAGAAACCGTAATAAAATGATTGCCTTTAGCTGAATACATCTCGTATACACCTTTGATAGCCAAATTGTTACTTTCAGTAGCACCGCTTGTAAAGATGATTTCTTTGGAACTTGCTCCAATGATTTTTGCTACTTGTTCACGAGCATAGTCAACGGCTTCCTCTGCTTGCCAACCAAAAGAGTGACTTTTGCTAGCTGCGTTCCCGTATACCTCCAAAAAATAAGGTTTCATCGTTTCGAAAACACGGGGATCCATCTGTGTAGTCGAATTGTTATCTAAATAAATGGGCAATTTCATGTTATATGCGTTTTGGGTTTTTATGGTTAAGTGTGGAAACAGCACGAGTGCGTTTTCCATTAGAATAATAGAAGACCGTTGACTAAACTTTCTGAATTTGCATGATTCAGTGAGATTTTATTTAGACGCCTTCTAAACTGCAAAATTAACATTCCTGAGCCAATTTCGTTCAGTTATTACGTTAATTTGTAACATATTTCCGATTAATTATAAAATTATGCCTAAAAAACTTGAACATATTGGAATTGCAGTAAAAGATCTTGCAGCATCAGAAGCACTTTTCACCCAGCTACTAGGCGTAGCACCATATAAAAGAGAAGAAGTTGAAAGTGAAGGTGTTATGACTACTTTTTTCCTTTTGGGGGACGTTAAATTTGAATTACTAGCAGCAACCAATTCGGAAAGCCCCATTGCAAAATTCATTGAAAAAAAAGGTGAAGGTATCCACCATCTCGCATTTGAAAGCACAGATATTCGTTTAGAACTTCAAGAAAAATCAGAATTGGGATTCCAACTAATTCACCAACAACCAAAAGATGGTGCAGACAATAAAGAAATTGCTTTTCTCCACCCCAAATCAACCAACGGTGTCTTAACTGAATTATGCCAAGAAAAAGCTTAATTTTGAGTAACTACTCCGTTTGGCTATCGGGTTGTGTAAACTTCGAAATCAAACTAATCACTTTCATGGATTTTGCCAATTCCGGTGCAAATACAAAAATACCTTTATGTTCAGATGGCTCAATTTCCAAGGCTTTTTCTAATACTAACAAACCGAGTTCAGTATTTCCCGAAACATAACACAAAGCACTCAATCTGTAAAGCAATTGTATACTCCCCGGATTATTTTCCAATCCCGTTTCTGTAACATCCAAAGCTTTATCAGTATCGCCTGTTTCATGCAAAGCAACTCCCCAATCCAACCACAATTCTGGTTCAAACGGGAAACGTTCGCTTAAATCTGTATACAATTCAGACCATTTATCCTTTTGATGGTCGCCAAAATAAGCACTAGCTAATACGATTCCGTAATCCGCTTCCATTCCTTCCAATTGAAATGCCCGTTCTAAGTAAGGTATAGCCAATGAATATTGTCCTTCATGATGATAAGTTAATCCTAAACTATACCAGCATTCCGCATCTTCCGGTGTTTTCTTTAGTATCTTTTTGTAGACTTCCCTAGATTTCAACGTTTGCCCCGTCTCATGTAAACTCCAAGCATAAAGTCCTTCAATCATATCCATAGGACGTTTAGGAAAACGTTGAACCAAATCCTCGTAAATTTCAATTACCCGATTAAATTCTTGAAGTTCGTATACCGACTCCGCCAAAGCATGCCATGCATCAATAAAATCTTCATTTATGGTCACTGCGTAGTCAAGAGCCTCAGCGGCCTGATTGTGTTGTTGTAGTGCCATGTGTGCCGTTCCTTTAACAAACCATGCTTCAGACATATACGGATCCTTATTAATCTGAGCTTCAATTGCCGGAATTAACATGGCTATGATGTGTGGCTCTTCCGTTTTACTCAAGTATTTCTCCAAAATAGGCAATACTTCAGCATCCAACTCAACTGCTTTAGTAGCAATAGGATCCGCTAAATCATATTGTTCATAATGTAAGACCATATCCAAAAAGTCTTCCATCAATCCCTCGTCATCGCCTATGATATTTAAAGCACTTTTTAGTGAATCAAATGCCAACTTTCTAGCTCCTTCATGTGAATGTAGAATTGCCTTAATCATCATTAACGACGGCTCAAATGGAGTGTAGGCTGTAGCTTGATCTAAGTATTTATGCGCCTTCTTATACTTACCTTCATTCATCAACCACTCCACCATGTGCAATGTAAATATAGGAACATAAGGAAACGTTTGTATTCCCAATTCAATAACCATTCGAGCATATTTCTCTAAATGAAAAGGGTTGGCTGATCCGGGTAGCTGACTGGTGTAATACCTAAAGAGTTCTATTAACTCTCTAGCTGTAAACGATTCACGAGATTTATTTTCAAAATCACTAACAAGACTATCTACATCGCCTTGAAAGCCATCTTCATTCTCATCGAAATCATCGTCTTCCCAATCTGAAGGAAAAAAACTCATATATCCAAAATTATAAAACTATCATTGTGTTCTTTCATGGAACACGTTTAATTATCCATAAGTTAACCACAGACCAACTCGTCGGTTCGCCCAAAGCAATAAAAACATGTGAAATGCAAAAAGGACGTTGTTTTGTAAAATGCAACACAGAACCCTATTGAAATACAAATCCTAATTGAGAAACTGGGAACTGGTTAACTAAGAAAAATCTTACCTAAACTGTTCAATGAGCTTGAGCAAATCCTCTTTACTTCTACCCCCAACTTCACGATGCACAATCTTACCATTTTTGAAGAAGATTAAAGTTGGCAAAGCATCTATCTGATATTTTTCAGCAATTTCCGTGAATTTATCGGTATCAACTTGAACCACATTCACTAAATCCTTTTTCTCCGTCTTGATTTCTTTTACAAATGGATCCATTTGCATACACGGTCCACACCATGTTGCATAAAAATCAACCATAGTCAATTTATTATCGCCTATTGACTCTTCGAAAGAAGCCAAGTCTACTAATTCTGTTTCACTCTTTTGATTGTTACAAGAACTTATTGACATCCCTAAAACCAACAACAAAGACAAAATCCACTTTGCGAAAGTTGATGTAGGTGCATTTACAATTCGTTTCATACTGCAAATTTAAATATAATAAAAATAAATACCTTTGTTGTGTGTCGGATAAAATCATGGAATTATCGGTTGTTGTACCCTTATTTAACGAAGCAAACAATATTGGCGCTTTGTATGATAGAATAAAATCCACATTGATTTCTATGGACATAACCCATGAAATCATCTTTATCAATGATGGTTCTACTGACCAAACTCTGCCGTTAATCATTGGTTTATCTACCACTGATACCAGTGTAAAATACATTGATTTTTCTCGAAACTTCGGCCATCAAAATGCTATTGCATCAGGAATTGAATGGGCATCAGGTCAAAAGATTGTAATTATGGATGGCGATGGACAGGATCCTCCAGAATTCATACCGGCGTTATATAAAAAATCAAAAGAGGGATTTGAAGTTGTCTATGCTAAACGCAAAAAACGTCAAGGCGAAGGCTGGCTAAAAAAGATTACGGCAAAAATATTTTATCGAATACTGGCACGAATCACCAATATTGAGATCCCTGTAGATACCGGCGATTTTCGGATTATTGATCGCAAAATTCAAAAAATTCTGGTGCAAATGCCTGAACAGCAGAAATACATACGCGGACAAATTGCCTGGATAGGTTTTAACCAAACGTACTTAGAATATGATAGAGAAGAGCGTATGTCAGGTGCCACCAAATTTACCTACCGCAAAATGATTCGATTCGCACTCGATGGTATTAGTGCTTTTTCCAACTGGCCACTGAAAGTAGCTACAATCAGTGGTTTTATTGTTTCGTTTTTGGCTTTTGTACTCATCATTTATTCTTTGTATCAGAAATTTTTCGGATACACTATCGTTGGTTGGACATCGATGCAGATATCCATTTTATTTCTGGGGGGAATTCAATTACTCGGCATTGGCATTCTTGGGGAATATTTAGGCAGAGTGAGCGAAAATGTAAAAAACCGACCACACTACATCATTCGAGATACCAATTTAACTCAAAACACATTTATCAAAAACGCTGAAATTAATTCACGGAATGCTTCTTAATTTCGAACAAAAGAAACCCCATGATACTCTCTATTTTTGGGTATTTAATCTGTTATTTTTTATTTATCTAGGTTGGCCTGAATTTATACACTTCCCTGTATTTGGCATGCATCAAGGAGCTCAAGCCGATCGTGCAAGTATCGCTTGGAACTATTATCAAAACGATTTCCAGTTCTTCTACCCACAAGTCATGGAAAACAGAGCTGCAAATGGTGTAACCGGTTTAGAATTTCCGATCATTCAATATATGGCAGCACTTCTTAGAGCCGCTTTTGGATATTCACCAGCATTGTACCGAATTGTTGTGGGAGCTTTTTATCTAGCTGGAAATTGGGGTGTCTACCAAATCACTAAATTAATTGTACCCCGATTATTTCACCGATTTCTCATCATGCTCTTGTGGCTTTCATCTCCAATTTTGGCGTTTTACAGCTTTAATCATTTACCAGATGTACCTGCATTGGCTTGTACCATGCTAGGCTATTTGTTTATTCTACGATTCTATTACGACATAAATAAAAAACAATCATTCAACTTATCCATTATCTGGTTCACGCTTTCAGGTCTACTAAAAGTAACCTTCTTAACCAATTATATCGCTGTTCTCATCGTATTAATCGCTTCTAAAATTTCAAAATCTACAAATTCCGACAACACAGTGATTGAAATTCTGGATGCCAATGGACAACTCATTCAGGAAACTTCAGGGCCGCGAGCTAATATCCTAAATCGTCTCGCACCCAATCCACCGTTCAATATTTCCTGGTTCGAGATCGTAGCTTTTATTTTAACTCCGGCGATTGCCGTATTCTCCTGGTATTATTATGCTTCTTTTTTAACACAAAGTACTGGAAATACTCATTTTCTGCAACAAATGAATCCCCCAAAAAACTGGGCAGAATTCCTAGATAACTCCCGTTTCGCTCTCAATACCTGGATTGATTCGGTTTATTCGAGGAATTTCTTGATTCTATACTTGCTCGTCATTCTCATTTCAATTCAGCGCAAAAAAGAGGATCTGAATTTATTCTCTACCTTTTTCCTTCTAGGTTTCGGGGGATTTCTGTGCGTTTTCATCCTTTTTAATCGACAATTCCGATTCCACGATTACTATTTTGTTCAATTGTTTCCTTTTATTTTCTTTGGGATACTTTGGTTGTATCAAACACATGTTTCAGGAAAGATTTTCTTCAATGGAATTGCTGGAATATTATCCTTAATTGGACTTTATATCACACCTTTTGTATTAGCTTCCAATGCAAAATCACAATTGAATCGCACCTTCACTTCGGGCGACTATTATTGTCAGAATATCTTTGAGAATATCGATGATTTTCGTCGCGCTGCGTATTGGATTAAAAAGGGATATCTAAATGAAAAACAAGAGGTTGCTATCTTATTTGACCCATCTCCTAATACAGGATTATTGCTTCTTCAACATCCTGGAATTCGTATTGCTCCCGATTTCGACAGTACAACCACATATAACATCCTCAGAGACAAAAAGAACCAACAAATTGAATTGACGAAATCACATCAATTTGAAGAATTGATTTTCATTAATAAAGCGTTTTCCATCCCCAAAAATCACTGGATTTGGAATATGGTTGAAATTGCACCTTATCAACAATGGGGGCAATTATCAGTGCATCGACTGAAACTATAACGCTAAAATTAAATTAGTTTAGCTTAATATATTCAAAAAATTATTAATGTTGGCGACAATTGATTTATAATCAATAAAACAACAATAATCTTTAAAACCAATTTAAAGTAAACTAACTTTAATAACAATAATCTACCCTTTTAGGAGACAAATTAAAAAGCACCAAACTATAGGTTAAGGAGTAACAAAATAAACGGTATCAGACTATTTTGTGGAAAATGGTATAGAAAGGCTCAAATAACCTCCACCACCATGGAATTTATTTGGTAAAATAAAGGATTCTATACCGTTTAATTCAAAGCGAAGTATTGAATTAATTCTACTGTGCTTGATTACTTTATTGATATAATAACTACCTTTAAAATTCACATCGAAAACATCAAAACCACCCACGGATACTCCAGGAATCCATAACCAATTGCGTAAATTCATAGAACGTAATTGCAATTGATACTGCAACTTTGGAACGTATCCAATCCAATGTCGGTAACTCAAATCTACTAAGTGACGAATTTCCATATTTCTTAAAAATTTACCATCGCCCATGGCCAGGTATTGGGAAGTATAATTTATTCCGATTCCTACATGAAAAGGAGAAAGAATGAGTCCGCGTTGTTTCGATTCTTGAAAATCCAACTTTGCTTCTAATGTATCTTTTTGACGGTCGAACCAATTCGAAAATCGGAGGTCAGATGCGCCCAAATTTACGGCTGTAATAGCCAAGTCAGCTGGTTTATTCAAGCTTTGTGGAGTGAGAGAATTAGCATTCCATTGTACTCCCCTAGACCATGTTTGAACATTTCGAATATCCCAAAAACCAAAATCATGCAACCAAAAATTATATTGGGTTTTTCCTGTTTTGTTGTTGTGATAAAAATTCAAACCTAACTGCATACCCCAGCCGGCTCCTCCATTTCGAGCGGAAGCT
>CAYPYX010000011.1:5688-15179 GCA_964415065.1 uncultured Rhizobium sp. | reverse complement strand
TCCAAAAGCATCTTTCGTTAAATTAGCACCATAATAACCGTTAATTACATAAAACAAACCTGAAAAACGCAATATGCCTTTTTGATTGGGAACACTTTTCGATATACCGATGGTTGGATACAATAGAATATTGAACTCCTGAAGGGCACCTGCGCGATTGTTTGAGCTCAACTTATCGAAGACTTCCCTGGTTTGTTTGGGAGAGATATACCCTCCTAAAGCCAATTTTCCAGAAATCGATAATGGAATGGCATTGGATCCAGTTTCTAAACGATAGGAAGAAAATGTGTAATACCGAGATATGGATTGAATAACATTATGATTAATCGGAGGTTTTATTCTCTGTAAATCTCCATTCAACAAAGAACTTGAACTGTCCACACTTTGCTGTAATGTGTAACCTTGACCAGTATCTTTTTGACCAGAACCAACAGCAAAAACCTGCGAAAATGAATTCAAAAACAAGCAAAATACTAACCTTCTAAACATCTTACTCTTACGCTTCATCCTTACTTTCCTCTCATTTCATATTCAACTTGCATGCGAGCATTCATTTTCAACTTACTGTTGTTATAAAGCTTCTGCATTTTCCCATTTCCTTGTACATTCATTTTAATGCCAATGAATTTGGATTTTTTTAAACGATAAATTTGGGATCGCTCCAATCCAATTTTCAATGTACTCTTTGATGCACTGGTTGGGTAACCCGAACTATTTAATATGGCACTCTTCACACCTGTAGTTGGATTTACATTCAGCATTCCTAGCGAGTTCATTTTTTCATCGTACAGTTCGAATTCAACAGTCATGTCCATCGGGAACCAATTCTCTAAGTCCAAGTATAAGAACCCACTTTTGATTCGATCCATATCACCCAATTTTGAAAAATCCACACCTTGAGTATCCCTCAAAACCAAACCACCCATGGCAAATGAAATGGGCGCGGTCATTTTCATGATTACATCCATTCTTGATTCATCGAAAACAAAATCTTGATAGTTATTGACATTACCATTAGGCGAAACTTCGGTTTCTAAATCGTATTGAAAATATTGGGGCAAGTTTTCTAAAAACTCTTTGATATTGGAATTGGAGACATTCAAACTCACCTTAGTCTCTGTAAATTCACCCCGCTGAAAAATGGGCTTGGTGACCAAAATATCGGTACCCACCAAAGGAGCGGAAAGAGTAACCGTTTTCTGTGAAAAATGATTCTTAGATTTCAAACCATGGAGCTTAAATCTACCGTCGGTTCCGATGGAATTTCTCACCACAAAATCTACTTTTACATCCTTAAACATCAAATCACCGCTCAAACCTTTAAACATTTCAAAAGCCGTTGTATCCACAACCCGATTAAAAGAATTTCCCAAATAACCGATGGCGTATTCTGGTTTCAAGGATTCAATTCGATATTCTAATTTGATACTGTCGGATAATCCTACATTTAACTTACGACCACTACTATCTAATGTAACCAGCAAAACCTGATGAAAGGTATTAACCGTGTCGGTAACATCTGGATTCTTGCCCCTGAAATCAATCAAATAACCTTGCATATCATATATTTGTTCGGTGGTTGAAACTCCAGAACCACCCGGACCAGGCAATGTAACTTCCTGATAGAACGACTTTCCGTCTTTTACAGCCCCGGGTAGTGCAATTACCATGTGCATATCTTCATCGATAGTACTACTAATCTTGATTTTCAATTTTCCACTGGCCACTTTAAAATACTTGATTTCTGCACCACCCATATACAAGGACAATCCTTCATCCTGATCGATAACCGTTTGAGTTGGAAAGGCTGCAATAGCCCTACTAGGCTTCAAACTTCGAATTCCTAAAGTTACGTTCAAACCTTTGCTCGATTCTATAAGTACGGGACCACCACTTGCTTCTGTGGTAAGCCGTTTGATTACACCTATCAACTCTTTGGTAACGGTTTTCCCCCTCAAATTGATTGATTTTGAAGAAACACCGCCATTTTTAGGAATATTTCTGAATGAATCAGATGCAACAATGGAATTATCTGATTTATTCTTTAATTCAAATACAACCAATTGAATATTTACCGGAAGTTCGTTCTTAATGGAAATATCTAAATATCCCGAATCCAAGGTAGCTGTTTCAAAAAACTCGGAAACATCAATGGTTTGTGGATCTAAGTTACTTAGATCTTGAGAAGGAATATCTGCATTTTGTCCGTCGAGTACCTTAAAAAAAGGATTAATTTGTGCTAAGGTAATTACACTCGTACGTTGTTGGTCATTCAAGCGCAACGTCATTAAATTGAAAAATGCATCTATTCCTGTATCGGAAGATTGCAAATCATTTATTTTGTAGGAATAAATCCGATTGTCATCGCTAAAATAATAGCCTGAATCTGAAGCTACATTGCTTAAATATCGGGTGTCTACAGCATCCAATGAAATATCCGTTTTAAATAACGGAATGGTATTATCAACATCCCAAGTCACTTCTCTGCGTTGACATCCCCCGAAAATCAAAATCAAAGAAAAGAGGATAACACTCAATCGATTAAGCGCCCAAATTTTCATAATTCAGGCAATTTACTAATTATCGGTCGAATCTAAATATGATGTTTGATCATAAAGATGAATACACCCCAAATTAATACAGAAATCGACATATAAATTACAATCTTAAGTTTGTTTTTGATAAAACTTGCGGCAACCAGAGAACCAACGGGAATACTGATAAAGAGAGGTGAAATAAATGCAATTAATATTAATCCACCTTTTCTTCTAAGTTGTACCAAAATCCGATTTTTACGAGTTACTATTTTTTTCTTTTTGCTTTTGGAGCGAAAGTGCCTAAATACCCATAACTCCAAAAATCCACCGCCAAACACAAAAACGATTGCACCTAAAATACCCCCTAAACTGGTTAGCAAAAATCCGGTCAAGGCATCAACCGATGCTAATGCAGTTGCCACTCCAACCGCATATTTTACAGCACTCATCAATACAATCGTAATCCAAGTTCCAATCATCGTTTAACGTGTTATTTTTAATGTATCCGAATTTTCAATAAGCAAGTTCAAAGTTTTCCGATGAAGTCACCTCGTAAAGTTCATTTTTTATCCGCATTTTTGTATTCAAATAATTTCAATGCCCCGCAATAGTACGATTCAATCCTTTATTCTCGTCTTTTTTTTCGTTATCGGGGGAAATATATTCGGTCAATTACCCATTTCTGGAAATTTACTAAACAATACTGGCAGTATAAATACGGATTCATCTGTTACAGACACGGCTAAAAAAGCACCCAAAACAAAAAAATTTAGGTGGTATCCATCTTCAGTAACAGCAAAAGATGCATGGAATTTATTTGATTCAGTAAGTCCGTCAGACACCTCTTTGGGTCCAGTACAACTCTATACTCGAGAATCTAGAAGCGTTTTACCCTTTGCAAATCTTGGTATTTCTGGAACACCGTCGAATTCGCTTTTCATAAATAAATCTGATTTTTCAGGGATTCAAATTGGAGGACTTGAAACTTTTAAACCCTACTCCATTACACCCCTAAATTTTAGGTTCCATCGGGTTTCACAACCCTATTCCGAATTTAAATATTCACAAGGAGCAGATGGATACATTGGACTAGAAGCTTTACATACCCAAAATTTATCTAAAACTTGGAATGTAGCTATCGATTATCACACCATTACCAATGGTGAAGTATTTGTAGGCTCGGCTCAAGATAACTTAATCCGAAATATCGGATTGGGTAGCCATTTTTTATCCTTGAATAAACGCTTTGAACAACAACTAATTTTCAGTTGGAATCGCATCAGACGAATAGAAAATGCAGGACTTGCAGCAGATTCCGTTTTTTACGGACCACGTGGCTTTCAAGGCGATCAATGGGGAATAAGAACCTTTGGATTTTATCAACCTCGTATATCTAGTGCAAAATCATACAACAGTTACACGCATCATCAAATCAATCACAAATACTTATTGAACCCAAGTAATAAAGTTCATTTAGAATCACAAATCAATTGGTTACAACACAAGTTTGATTTTGAAGATGCTCTAACTGATACTCTCTATTATGGAAGTCATTCAAACCATCGATTAATCGGTTCAAATGATTCCTCCCAATGGCATAGATTAGAAATAAAAACAGGTATTTCCAAGTCGTGGTACAATCCGTCGGAAAACAACCTTCATTTACCAGCTGATACATTGCAAAAAGATAGTCTTGTTACATCAATTTCGGAAAACAAGATTCAACTTCCCTCACAACGAATTTATTTCAATCACGTTTTTCAGAATGCCGATTACCAACAGTTTTCTATCGAAAAATCCAATGTATTTAGAAATCGTTTCATGTATGCTTATTCACATGGATTCAATGCGGGATGGATAAAGCATTTTCAAAACGATTGGCATGCAATAATTGATGCCCATTATTTTATTTCTGGATACGCAAAAAATAGTTTTGACATTCAATCTCAATTCAGAAAAAAAGGCATTAATAAACTTTTTTATTCTGAATTATCGTATAAATATCAACCACTTGAAATATATAGCTTAAACTTTTTGTCTAATCATTTAGACTACACTAGGGCTTCAAGCGCTTTCCAGAAATATACCTCCCAATTTCATTGGACCAATACATTTCAATTCAATAAAGAAAACCATAAAACACGGATAGGATTTAACTTAGGACAACAGTCCAATCCGTTATTGTTTTTGAACCAACCTTCTCCCAAACAGATATCACAAATTCAATACGCACAATTCCAATTTCAGTGGACCGGTCACTTCAGAAATTGGTTTTTTCATACCTCAGCTTTTGCTCAAAGAAATGTCACATTAAACAAAGATTCTGTTACTAATTTACCCAATTTGGGACTTCCATTATTTTACGGAAAATTAGGACTGGCTTATCAAAATACGTTATTCAAAAAAGCTATATTCTATCGTATAGGGACCGATATTCAGTATACCTCGTCTTATAATCAGTTACAATATAGGATTGACGCGGCACAGTTCTACACCGTAAATCAATCTGACGTATTAGGAAACTACCCCATTACAGATATATATCTGTTACTACGAATTCAAACCATTGATATTTTCTTTAAATACGAGCATTTGAATGAGTGGATTGTTTCACCCGTTTTCAATCTACGAACAGAATCTACCTTTCAATATCCTATACAACCAGCTCGATTTAGATTTGGATTCACATGGAAATTTTGGAATTAATGGGCTTCTAACCAGTTGTCACCAGTTCCCCATTCCACTAAAACAGGAACATCAAGTTGCATAGCTTCTTCCATAAGTTTCTTCACCTGAATTGATACTTGATTTATTTCGTTTTTGGGAACTTCAAATAACAATTCGTCATGCACTTGTAAAATCATTTTGGTCTTTAGCTCACTTGAATTTAACCAATTTTGAATTTTAATCATGGCCATTTTAATCATGTCAGCGGCAGAGCCTTGAATTGGAGCGTTAATAGCATTTCGTTCGGCAAAACCACGAACAGTTGCGTTTCGTGAATTAATATCCCTCAAATTACGTCTTCTTCCAGATATGGTTTCAACAAACCCAGATTCTCTCGCTGCAAGAATGGTATTATCCATATATGATTTGATTCCAGGAAACTGAATGAAGTAGTTATCAATGATTTCCTTAGCTTCACTCCGAGAAATCTGAACTCGTTGACTTAAACCAAAAGCTGATATCCCATAGATTATTCCAAAATTCACTGTTTTCGCCTTTCTTCTCATCTCTTTGTCTACCTCATCGATAGGAACGCCCCACACTTTAGATGCAGTTGCGGTGTGAATATCCACTCCCGATTTAAATGCATCAATCATGGCTGGATCTTTAGATATATGAGCAATTATCCTTAATTCAATTTGCGAATAATCTGCGCTCAATAAAACATGATCTCCATCTTTGGGAATAAACGCTTTACGAATTTCTCTTCCCAAGTCTGTACGAATTGGAATATTTTGTAGATTCGGATTTTGGGAACTTAATCTTCCTGTTGCGGCAACAGCTTGATTAAAGCTAGTATGAACTTTTCCTGTTTGCTTTTTCACCATAGTAGGCAAAGCATCTACATACGTACTTTTCAATTTCTGCAAGGCCCTAAACGATAAAATATGATCAATAATCTCATGTTTACCCTTCAATGATTGTAAGGTTTCTTCATCGGTTTGATATTGACCCGTTTTCGTTTTCTTTGGTTTATCCACCAGCTTTAGATGATCAAATAAAATATTACCTACTTGGGAAGGTGAAGAAATATTAAATTGAACTCCTGCTAGTTCGAATATTTTCTGTTGAATACTGACTGCTTGATCATTCAGTTCTTTACTGTAAAGATTTAAAAAATCTACATCAATTCGTACTCCTTCTGATTCCATTTCCATCAAAACACGAACCAAAGGCATCTCTATTTGTGAAAACACTTCATTTAATCCTCTAGAAGTAAGCTCTGCCTCAAGTTTCTTCTTCAAACGAAATGTAACATCGGTATCTTCAGCTGCGTATTCCGCAATTATTTCCAATGGTACATCCGTCATGGAACCTTGATTCTTACCCTTTTTCCCAATTAAACTTTCAATGCTTATTGGGGTATAACCCAAATAATTTTCACTTAAAACCTGCATGTTGTGTCGCTGGTCAGGTTCAATTAAATAATGAGCGAGCATGGTGTCGAAAAATGGACCCATTATTTCAAGACCATATTTTTGAAGTATGGCCATATCAAATTTCAAATTCTGAGCGATCTTTAATTTGTCGGATGCAAAAAAGGGGGCTAATCGATGCAATTGCTTTTTTGCTTCTTCAAAATTCTGAGCCATGGGGATATAAACGCCTTGAAATTCTTCCCAAGAAAGAGATACACCCACGATTTGAGCCTCGAATAGGTCTAAATCCGATGTCTCTGTATCAAAACAAAATTCAGAAACGTTTTCTAATTCTTTTATAACCCAATTCCAATCATCTTCTGATTGAACAATTCGATAATTGTGATCAACATCTTTGATGGATAAATAGCTAATCGCTTCCTCCGCTTCTATGCCTTCTCCGTCAGATTCAAAACCAAATAAGCTGGTCTGCATAGGATTAGATTCTACCTTCTTTTTGCTTTTTCCGGGGGATGAACTTTCAGATTCACCTGAATTCTGAGTATCAAATGCACTGTTTGCCCCTGGGAAAACACGTTTTAAAAGCGTTCTGAATTCCAATTCCTGAAAAACCTGCGATAGCAATTCTTCATTAGGTTCTTTCCTTATCAACTCATCCAATGAAATATCAATTGGAACTTGGGTATCTATGGTTGCTAATCGCTTGCTTACTAGAGCTTGTTCAGAGAATTCTTCGAATTTCTCCTTCATTTTGCCCTTTAGTTTATCTATATTTTGGAGAACTCCTTCAAGACTGCCGTATTCTTGAATCAATTTTTTTGCCGTTTTTTCACCCACTCCAGGAACACCCGGAATATTATCTACCGCATCCCCCCACAAACCTAATATATCTATTACTTGATCTACTCGCTCAACTTCCCACCTGTTTAAGATCTCTGGCACTCCTAAGATTTCATCTGGATTACCCATTCTTCCTGGTTTGTAAATGTATACACCTTCTCGAACCAACTGACCAAAATCTTTATCTGGGGTCATCATGTATACATCCACTCCTTCCACCCTCCAAGCTAAAGTTCCAATAATGTCGTCAGCTTCAAAACCATCCATTGTGAGAACCGGTACATTAAAGGCTTCTAAAATCCGAACAATATACGGAAGGCTCTTGCGAAGATCTTCTGGCATCTCCTCTCTATGGGCTTTATACGTTTCAAATTCTATATGTCTGTGGGTAGGTTTATCGGTATCAAAAACCACAGCCAAATGTGTTGGTTTCTGCTTATTTATAATATCCAATAAAGTATTAGTAAAACCAAACATGGCACTCGCATTCAATCCAGAGCTAGTAATTCTCGGATTTTGACTGAATGCAAAAAAAGCCCTGTAAACCAGAGCCATTCCATCTAGTAAAAATAGTTTTCCGTTGTTCATGAAATAGTCTAGCAATTTACGCATAGGAGTTGAATTATTCCAACCCCGCTATTTCAATAATCCAAAATCATTTGGGCTTTTTCACAAATCCCAAGGATGCTCCATTTATGCAGTATCGCAAACCTGTGGGTTGATCATAACCATCGTTGAAAACATGACCTAAATGCCCCCCACACTTTTTGCAAACTACTTCGGTTCGAATCATTCCGTGACTTTTGTCCAAAATTTCTAGAATTGCATCTTTATTAACGGATTGGTAAAAACTAGGCCATCCACAGCCAGCATCAAACTTAGTTTCTGAATGAAACAATTCGGCTCCACAGCCTTTACACACATAGGTACCTGAATCCCACAGCGTTTCGTATTCACTCGTGTAAGGACGCTCAGTTCCTTTTTCGCGCATTACATGGTACGAAAAATCACCCAATTGCTTTTTCCATTCCTCCTCAGTTTTAACTATCTCAAATTCTATATTTTTCATTTTATTATTTTCATTATCTTGTTTTATATCTTTACTTTCATAAGTATTATTTAAAGTTTTAGTTGATGTTTGACATCCAAGCAATATAGTCAAAAATAAACTTCCGAAAATCATCCAATTTTTCATCTTAATTTATATTATTTTTGTTTCACTTTGAACTATTTCAGTCACTATTTTTTTGATCATCGCCCCGATTCGTCAGAATTTAATTTTGGATTACTTGCACCAGATCTACTGAGGAATTACTCTAAAGATTCCTACAACAAAAGTAAGGTTGCCCACTCATCTTCCATTTATAATAAACTAATAAACACCCCGAATAGTTCAATAACTTTATTGGATTTTTTCAAGGGAATGAAAACACATTTAGACAGAGATAAATCCTTTCATCATTCCACATTCTTTGAAAATGTATACCAAGAGATTCACCCGAAAATCGAATCAGCATTTAAAAGAACTTTAATTCCTCGTTTCTGGTTTGCGCTTCACATACTCATCGAAATGCAATTAGACCAATTTCTCATTTTATCGTATCCAGAAAAACTAAAGGCTTTTTACGATAACTTATCGCAACTATCAGAGAGCACTATCCTAAAAATGCTCCAAGCCGTAGATCACCAAAATCCGACAAAATTTATCAACGGATTTAATCGATTTTTAGAAGTTAAATATCTTCAAAAATATTCGGATCATTCGGGAATTATTTATGGCCTGAATCGAATTTACCAACAGGTAGGCATCCAGAAGGAGGAGTGGACCAAAGAACAATACGATATCCTTGTTCCAGTTCTTATTCAAATAGCTGATTGTATTGGATGTCACTTTGATTCTATAGAATCGCTTTAGAATTGCTAGAGAATCGTTTGAGAACTGCAACATCAGAATAGATTTAGAATTGCAACATCGACTTAAATTAATCTACACTACTCTTTCAAAAAG
>CAYPYX010000011.1:0-5588 GCA_964415065.1 uncultured Rhizobium sp. | reverse complement strand
ATCAATTGATTGGCAATATTCCAAATCCAATAGGCCAATAACATCAAGGCGGTTAAGTTTTTCCAAAACTTCAATTTATCTCCTTGAAAATAGTTCGACAAATAAATGGACATGGGAACCACTAAAGTGCTAAAATAGACCGGATATTCCTTAGCTCGAAATAAAAAAACCAGAATCAAATAGCCACTGATAACAGACATGGCTAATTTACTCCTCCGAGTTTCGACATTATAGCGATAATAATTTCCATAAAATTTCATTAAACCAAAAACAGCAATCAAACTAAACGATAAAATTAAAAGTAAGTCCCAACCATTGGAGAGCCATTTAAAATCAACTGGTTCATATTTTACTATCCATATTTTCCAAGCCGTCATAAAGTCAATTGAAGCTGAAGTCAGATAACCAAGTGATGACACTAAGTAATAGGGCATAAACAAGCCAAAAACAATTACTGCAACATCTGCAGCTTTTATGGGTTTAAAAAACAACACACTGCCAACCAATAATATAATTGACCAGTAGAATTCGGCTACGCAAATGGCTGAAATTCCTAAAAAGAATGAAGCAACAAATAGTTGAGACTTCTGAAAGTTCTGTTGAATAAATCGATACAGAAAAAATATCCCCCAAAGCACAAAAAACAATCCTAAATGAATATGATTTAATGCGAAACTACCTGTAAAGCTAGAATTCAAAAGCACATAAAAAAACAAAACGGAGTAACCTGGTCGTTCCAAAATGTTAAAGTCCAAGCAAATTCTATTTAGTAACAATCCCTCAAATAGAACAACAAGGGTTGATAATCCAAAAGAAAGCCAAGTATAACGGTGTAATTGAACCAGATACGGACCTAAAATACCTGCAACTTTTGGAGCAGTCAACTGAGTTTGAAGAAATTGAAATGCCAGAACACGGATTCCAATCATCAAGATCAACACAAGAAATAAAACTCCAATCTTATTTTCGTAAAGCCTACTTAACATAATCAATTACTTTCATCCAAAACCATTGCTTATCCTTCAGCAAAGGTACCGTAAACGTACAATAGTTGGTTTCTTTTCCGTCCATTGGAACCAAAACTGAATACACATGATCACTATTAATAAGCGTACGAGTAACGATTTCGTAATTCGGTCGAATTACTACATCCAAAACATCATTGTCTTTTGAAATATCCGCATTGTATAAAAGATGAATACCATCTTGACAGATAAAAGAACCAAAACCGAGTAAATATGCTGTATTTGGTGAAGAAGTTTGTTCTTTATCGACACGCAAACAAGTATCTATATTCAAGTCCTTATTGATAAAAAGCACCCCTATTTCATTATAATTGTATAAAATCTTAGTTGCCGTTTGAGGTATGCCGTTGATATAATAGGTTTCTAGTTGTTTCAATTCGACAAATCGTTCCAGCAAAATCACCAAACTTCCATCCGCTTGAAAAATCAGTCTTCGGGCTACATAATTTTCAGGATCTGCTTTTTTTCTTCTTTTTATTACCCCATCTAGAATTTTTGATGCATTAACCGAATATTCTTTCAAATAAAAATCATCAGTAACTGTATTGTAACCCGAATCACTATAAATATGCCAGACCCAATATCCCTTTGATTCCGATTTAATACTTCCCCATAATCCTGAAACATACCAAGAACTATTTTCTGGATTGTATGCAAGAACTGGCCTATGCAAAAGCTCTTCACATTTTGTTTCTATTAAAACAAGAGAATCTTTTTTCCTGTATTTCTCTTTTGAACCAAGTTGTTCTGATTCGAGTTTCAGGATGTTGGTTTCTTTCCAATTTCTTGAAAGAGTTTCAGAGTTTGGGATTTCATTTTTGGAATACCCTACTGCCATGTAAATGGATTGTCGACTGGACTTAAACACCTCTTTCGGCTTAGTAACATGAAGTAATCCCATAAAAGATTCACCCGAACGGGACGAAAATTCTAAGTCCTCCCAGTATAGAGAATTTAAATCGTAGGGCAAATCTTTACTCAAATCATTGAGGAGCATACCATTGCTTGAAAACCGCAAATAATTTATAGAAGTTCCTTGTTTTTCCTTTTTAATATATCCTAAAATGAATGAGAAATCCACTAGATGATTCCGCACAATAATATCGTCTGAGTTGATTTCCTTAATAGAGATTGTAGTTAATAATTGAGTTTGTATCTCGCCTTTTAAATTAAAGGGCAGTTTATTCAAATAAAGGAAAAATCCTTGTCGCCTTTTTTTTATTGCCGTTAACCAGCAAATAGTTGAATCGGTTGTCCAAACTCTTAACACCCATGAACGTTTGGCAACATCAATAAATCGATCCTCTTGAATTCCCAATTCACCATCATACCATTCTAAACTAAAACCATCTTTCAAATACATGGAAACATAATTCATCGTATAAGTACCAAACTCATTTTCACCAATAGGCAAATGGTAAAGACTCTTTTTCTGATTCAATTGGGGCTTATTAGATAATAGATAATGTTGTCCGCTTAATGCATCACTAAATACAAGAAATACAAGTGCGAATAGCGAATTTAACAACCCAGAATTACCCAATTTTTGCATGGTTTGAGATCAAATGCCAAAATACAACTAATTTTGCAGGAAGGATTCATCCGCAAAATAAATTCTACATTGTTGTAGAGAGCAACTTTATTAGAATATTGTGGATTACAATTCAAAAAGTTTGAATTTTTAAGAAAATCATTTCTTACTGATTTAAGCTCATTCACATAACCAAAATCATATAAACACATCGTGCACGAAACCAAAAAAAAACACGAAAAAGCGATACTTATTGGTATTCAAACTCAAGACCAAGACATACCCATTGATGAGTATTTAGATGAATTAGAGCAACTTTGCTTTACTTCGGGTGCAACTGCCGTAAAACGATTCACCCAAAAACTAGAACATCCCAATCCCAAAACTTTTGTAGGTACTGGAAAAATTGAAGAAATTGCAGAATTCTGTAAGGCTGAATCTATTGACATAGCCATTTTTGATGATGATTTGAGTCCTGCTCAAATACGAAATGTTGAGCAGATCCTAACCGATGTAAAAGTTCTTACCCGCACTCATTTGATTTTAGACATATTTGCAAAAAATGCAAAAACTGCTCAAGCAAAAACTCAAGTTGAACTTGCACAAAGTATTTTCATGCTTCCTCGATTAACCGGTTTATGGACGCATTTGAGTAAGCAAAAAGGAGGAATTGGCATGAAGGGTCCAGGTGAAACAGAAATAGAAACCGATAGACGTGCACTTCGAAACCGAATTTCACTTCTCAAGGAAAAATTAGAACACATCGATAAGATCGGCAAAACTCAGCGTTCAGCGAGAGATGGTATGTATCGAGCGGCATTAGTAGGTTACACCAATGTGGGTAAAAGCACTATAATGAATTTATTATCGCGCTCCGATGTGTTGGTCGAAAATAAACTATTCGCTACGTTGGATGCTACAGTGAGAAAAGTAGTGTTTCCATATACTACACCAAATGCTGCAGTATCTGTAGAAGGTGAACTAATCGATTTAACTGAAAATATTCCCATTCTCTTGAGCGATACGGTTGGTTTTATCCGTAAGCTTCCTACCTTACTCGTGGAAAGCTTTAAAAGCACACTCGCAGAAGCTTTAGAAGCAGACATACTTATACATGTAGTTGATATTTCGAATCCTAAATTCGAAGATCAAATGATTGCTGTTAAAGAAACTCTTCACAGCATAGGCGCATCTAACAAACCAGAAATTATTGTCTTCAATAAAGTAGATGCTTTTAAAGAAAGTGATGAATTTTTTGTTGGAAATACTGGATTGAACATACATCAATTTGAAGCAAGCTGGATTGCAAAAGAAAATGCGCCCGCAGTTTTTATTTCTGCAAAAGGCGCATTAAACATCGCGAAACTTCGCGAGATGATTGTTTCGGAGATAATAAAAGCATCTCCAAAACAATACCGATTCTAAGATTTTAATGATTACAATTCATCCTCATTGAAGAAGTAGTCATCATCTGTAGGATAATCGCTCCAAATTTCTTCAATGCTCTCATACGGCTCACCATCATCTTCCAATTCTTGCAAATTTTCTATAACCTCCAAAGGAGCCCCTGAGCGAATGGCATAATCAATTAATTCATCTTTTGTAGCAGGCCATGGAGCATCGTCCAAATAACTTACTAACTCTAACGTCCAGTACATAAATTAAAAAGTTTTATTTTCTCGCGAAAATATGTTTTTATTTCAATAAATCAAGTCAAATTTGTATTACCAACATTATGCACCCCGATTGGCAAGATAATTTACACGTTTATTCAGAAAGTTTTTCGTCTCCAGAACCTACGTATTTAAAAGACCTAGTTGCATTTACGTGGAAAAAAACCACAAATCCTAGAATGCTGAGCGGACATCTCCAAGGTAGATTATTGGCTCTACTTGTTGCTATGAATCAACCCAAAAATGTTCTGGAAATAGGATCATTTACAGGGTATTCAACTGCATGTTTGACTGAAAACTTACATCCCAACTCAAAAATCACTGCCGTTGAAGCTGATTCTGAAGTGCTTTTTAAAGCCCAATCCTTTTGGTCTGAATATCCATTTATGAATCGAGTTAAATGGTTAAATCTTCCGGGATTAGATTTTCTTAACTGCACCAACGAACAATTTGATTTTGTTTTTATTGATGCTGATAAACGAAATTACCAATCCTATTTTGATTTATGTTCTCCTAAAATGATTTCTGGAGGGATTATGGTATTCGACAATACATTATGGAGCGGAAAAGTAACTGATTCTTCTTTACTTGAAAAAGATTTAGACACAAAAATTATGCATGAATTCAATGAATTTGTCGCGAAAGAAAAAAACTGGAAAACTCTAATCCTACCCATTCGAGATGGATTAACCATTATACGATTTGATTAAACCTCCATAATCGAAGCAGCAGATTCCCAAAGCAAACCTCAATTTAACCCCTCATTTTATCAAGTAAATCACTCAGAATCATCGCTTCATCTTCCGTTAAATTGAATCTCCCTTTATTCAATTCAAAAATAATTGGATCAATTTTTCTTAATACATCCATCCCCTTTTCATTGATGCGAATATTCATTTTTCTTTTATTCGCCGCATCCACACAGCGATCAATGTACTCCATGTTTAACAGTCGGTCACACAAACGAGTTAAATCTGGATTTTTATCCAACATCACTTCTTTAATTTCGGAGGGATTCAGTGAATCCGGGTACTTCCCCCGTAAAATCCTCAAAACATTGTATTGCTGAGATGTGATTTTATAGTTTTTGAACACCTGTCGGAATTGATCTTCCACCCAACCGTTAGTAAACATAATGTTTACCACTGCTTTGTGCACATTGGATTGAAATTTACTTTGCTTGAGTTCGTTTTCTATTTTCACTTTGGATGGTTGTTGATGGGTAAATGGTAATCTTTTTTTCTTTTCGAGGGATGTCTGTTTCTTTCGCGGACAAGGCGAATTTCACGATGCAAAGAAAATAAAAAAAACTAACTTTGAAGTCAATTATGAATTTTCAAAATACCCTTCAATTTGCAC